>CAXEIY010000138.1:0-13087 GCA_963996245.1 uncultured Planctomycetia bacterium
CCCATGCCTGTTTTAAGTCAGAATCAGTTGAAACAGGGACGGATGGTTTATGAGTGGGCTCGTTGCTGGTCATGCCATGGATGGCTGATGCGGGGAGATGGTCAGGCTCTCGGGACCCATAAGGATCAATGGGGATATCCGGTCTGGCCTCAAAATCTGACCCGAGCAATGAACTATAAGACAGGGCATCAGCCTAGGGATATTTTTCGCACAATTACCATGGGGGTAGCCGGTTCGGTCATGCCGCAGCACGATCAGGCGCTGGTATCGGTGCTCCGTCTTGATCTGGAGTTAATTGCGGATCCCGAGGCCGATCCAGTGGAACAGATAGAGACTATAGAAATGGTTCAGGAAGTCTTGTCGGAAGAGCCGAAGCGGTTACTGAATCGATTGGAAACGCATACTCTTTCTGTTACGGACAGAGTAGGTCTCATAGACCGTCTTAAACAGCTGGACGATGGCAACGCGGTGGACGCAGCAGATTGGAGGCAATTGGCTGAAACGCACGAGAACGAAGGGAATTCAGAATTAACGAAAAGGGTCCTCGGAGGATTGTCTGCTATAGAAAACGAATGGTTTGAAGTCCTTCGTAATGCGGACGTGGCGTTGTCAAAAAAGAAGGAGACTATCGAGATCCTCCTGGATCGGGCACGTGCCCGGGATGCGTATTTAAGGTGGGTGCTTGCAAGTTATATCTCAAATCAGGTTGATCAACCTGAGCTCCATAAGGATTCCATTGACGTCTCATTTATTTCTAGCGTAATTCCCGAGACGATTCACGATGCTCTGTGGAGTGAAGTTAACGGCTACAAACTGGTGGTCACTGGACAAATGGAGTTGATTCCACGCTGGTTACAGTCGTCGGTGCGGCAGGTTATGGTAAAAGCAGTACACAACGAAGAAGAGATGGCGCTTCTTTTTGAGTGGGATGACCGAACACCAGATATACGCCATGTCAAGTCGGGCGGTCATGACTGGGAGGGAAAGGGAGCCGATTTGCCAACTCGACCATTTTATCTTCCTGGAATCTTGAACAGACCAATCCTTTTCCCTTACACCGATGCGATAGAAGTTCAGTGGCATTTCCGTGAATCATCCACAGCAAAACGACCCTCGGTTATGTGGGGTGATCCAGATAGGCCTGTGTTGCTATGGAACTGGCAAGCCGATCGCTGGTGGCCGCGTGGTGCTACCGGAAAACCAGTTGGTCCACAGGTTCAGACGATACCGACTGCAGGGGGTGGTGAGCCGGCTATCCGGAGACGTTACCAACGGAACTCTTCTACGAAAGATTCCGGCCGGCAATCATCTGTTCGGGTAAGCTTATCACGAGGGTTTTCCGTTGAGCTTGAGCCCGCCCAAGACGGGATTCCGAATGCTATTTCGTCACATGCCGCCTGGTCAGATGGTAAGTGGAAAATACTGTTGTACGGTTCAAAAAAGGAACTGTCTGTGATCAATGAAGTAGCCAGTTCCTTTGCACCTGATAAGAGTTTGGCGAAAAGGGAAAATGGGGATACCGATCATATGTCTGTAAGCGTTGCGTTACACATTTGGGATGGTGCAGCAGGTGAGTTTGGTAAAAGAGTAGGCATCACCAAATGGTTTGATCTGCACTTTGAGGAATCGTCGCAACGCACGTATAGGGACACGCTTGTATTCGTGTTGGTAGCAGCAATCATGTTAGTTCTGCTCGTTTCACTCTATCGGCTGCTTAAGCTCAGAAGGTCTCCGGTATGAGATCCGGAGCTCTATGAATCGACGGCGTACAGTCAGGATATTGTGAACAGCAAGAAAAAGATATTTTCATCAATGGAAGTGACGCTAAATAATCAGGAGACGGATAATGATTACCGAGTTGCCCGTTGGGTTGAACTAGCGGCCTTGCTTGAAGTGACGGCCCGTAAACCGGGCAATGTTCATCCGTTGATGTCCTTTGAGGATTGCAGTTATGTCGACTTTGTACTGAGTGCACAGGCGATTGTTCCGGTTTTTCAGAAAATTTCCCATCTTCAAGTGGGAGACGCGGTATATCAGGCTATCGATCGGACACAGCAGTCAGTTCGAACCAATACCAATTTGGGACTGGTACTGTTGTTTGTACCCTTGGCGCGTGCTGCGGCTGAAAGTTTACACCGTAATGATACGGCTGCCGCGGTCTGTCTCACGAATTTCCGGAATTGCTTGTATTCCGTTCTGAAGTCACTGACATGCAAGGATACCCGTGATGTTATTCGAGGCATACGCGTTGCCAATGCAGGAGGGATGGGTACTGTTGCTAAATACGACATTCAGGATAACCCTCAGGGTGATCTTGTGACGATTATGGCCGCGGCCCAGAAGAAAGATCTGGTAGCACGGCAATATTGCAATGGGTTCGCTGATGTTCTGGAGGTCTGCCTACCGGAATTAGACGCCTCGATTCAGAAGGGTTTGTCACTGGAAGAAGCGATTATTCGTACGCATGTTTATACGATGTCACAGTTCCCTGACAGTTTGATTGTCAGAAAACGAGGTGAATGCGAAGGGATAGAAGCCATGCAGCGTGCGACAGAAGTCATAGAATCCGACTGGCCTGAAGGCATTCAATCACATACAAAACTGGATCAGCTGGACAGTTGGTTACGCGCGGTGGGCAATCAGAGAAATCCCGGTACAACCGCTGATCTGGTGGCCGCGTCGCTGTTTGTCGCGTTTTGCTGTCAGGTAATCACTTTTCCGAGGAAGTGGTAAAAGCGGGTGGAGCTGGAATGAATCATAGAAATCAGTCCTTCTATATCCTGGGATTCCATTCTCGGAGTCTGCAGAAGCCAGTAAGAAGGGGAGCGGATATCTTAACAGTCGTTCCTGTGTAGATTGCAGAGACCTTGAGAAATAGAATCAACAACGATAGCTTATGGATGTCATGTTGATAAGAGTTTCCGGAGAAAAGAGGCGGAGGTAACAGGGAATTCATAAGGGGATTGATTGTTTTTTAGAACCTCGGGCCTTCAGGGTCCGGAAAGACGGTGCGGTAACGTGTTGCCAATGACGGGAGTTGTTTGTGTCTGAAGGCCCGAAAACTGAGACTTTACTCGACGCTGAACGTTTGCGAGAAGATTTTCCCATCTTGCGTGTCGGATCCGATGGAAAGCGCCTTTGCTATATTGATAATGCGGCGACGACACAAAAACCCCGGGAGGTCATCGAAACACTGGTTCGTTTTTATGAACAAACCAATGCCAACGTTCACCGGGGCATTTACCGATTGAGTACGGAAGCAACGGAAGCATACGAGTCGGCCCGTGAACGGGTGGCTCGTTTTATCGGTTCTACGGAATCGCGTTCGTGTGTCTTTACACGCAATGCAAGCGAGGCAATCAATCTGGTTGCGCAGTCTTGGGGTGGACCGTTTCTAGGGGCGGGTGACACGGTGATTACCAGTGTTATGGAACACCACTCTAATCTGGTTCCGTGGCAACAGGTGGCAACAAGAACAGGTTGCTCATTGAAGATTGTCCGTCTTAATTCGGAAGGTTGTTTGGATTGGGAACACTATACTCAGTTGCTAGCGGAAGGTGCTAGTTTTGTGGCATTGAGTATGGCGTCAAATGTTCTGGGAAATGTGAATCCTGCCAAAAGAATGGTACAAGCAGCACATGATCAGGGTGCACTTATCCTGTTGGACGGGGCGCAGGCAGTGCCTCATATGGAAATCAATGTTCAGGAGCTCGATTGTGATTTCCTTGCATTTTCAGGTCATAAAATGCTGGGTCCGATGGGCAGCGGTGTTCTTTATGCAAAAACTGAGCACCTCGAAAAGATGTCTCCGGTTTTGTTCGGTGGTGAAATGGTGGACCAGGTCTGGACCGACCGCGCTACCTGGAATGAAATCCCCTGGAAATTTGAGGCAGGCACTCCTTCCTGTGCAGACGCTGTTGCGCTGTCCGCTGCGATGGACTATCTTGAAAGGGTGGATTTAAAAGCGATTGCTGCTCATGAATCAAGTCTTGCTGCTTTAACGGTCGAGAGAATGAGATCGCTTGGTGGGATTACTGTATACGGACCGGACGAGCATCGTTCCGGAATTGTTTCATTTAATCTCGATGGAATTCATGCGCATGATGTTGCCCAGGTACTCGATCAATACGATATCACCGTTCGAGCCGGTCATCATTGCTGTAATCCGCTACTTCGATCTCTGGGTGTGAACGCTACAGCGCGAGTAAGTTACTATTGTTATAACACGATTGAAGATATCGATCGATTGATGAAGGGTTTGAAGTCCGCTCAGAGCCTTCTGGGAAAATAACAAGATCTGTTGGATCACAGGTTCCGGTCAATTGACTTACTGAGGTAACAACTGGAAAACAAAAACGGAGGAAGGGCAGGGATACGATGGCTGAATTAGAGAGACGAGCCTTTGGAAAGACTGGACTGGAAGTATCGGTGCTTGGATTTGGAGGTGCTCCGATTGGAGTTCTGGAGACCGAACAACAACGTGTGGAAGAGGTGTTGAATCTCATTCTGGACGAAGGAGTCAATCTTATTGATACGGCGGCTAACTATCGTGGTTCAGAGGAAGCGATAGGAAAAGCAGTCTCAGCACGTAGAAGCGAATTTGTACTGGTTACCAAATGTGGCCAGGCGTTTGACGATCTCTCGGGTGAGGCGTGGTCTTCAGAAGTAATTACAGGAACGATTGAACGTTCGCTGCGTCGTTTAAAAACAGACTATCTTGACGTTGTGCTCCTACACACTTGCGACCTGGATACATTGAAACAAAGCGAGGCAGTGGAGGCTCTGGTTCGGGCTCGTGACGCCGGTAAGGTTCGTTTTGCTGGTTATTCCGGAGACCATGACGCAGCTGCTTACGCAGCATCTTTGGAGGATATTGCCGTCATTCAGACATCCGTTAATTTTTGTGATCAGGGAAATATTGACTCGGTTTTGCCTGTTGCCCGGCAACAGGATGTGGGGGTGATGGCCAAGAGGCCTATCGCAAATGCGGCGTGGAAAGAACTCGATCAGCAACCGGGGATGTATTCGAGTTATGCAGCTACTTATTCAGAGCGTTTTGCCTTGATGGGTTTAACGCCTGACCAACTGGGGTTTGACGGACCGTCTGATCAAGTGTGGCCGGAGATAGCGCTGCGTTTCACGTTGTCCCAGCTCACGGTCCATACGGCGATTATTGGTACGACTAATACCAGCCACGTCCGGTCGAATCTGGCTGCAGCACGCAAGGGGGCACTCAAGGCAGAAGTACTAGACCAGTTGAAACAGGCATTCCAGGAAGCCGAGAGACGTGTTGATCAAACCTGGTTGGGACAGACTTAGCGGCACAACCGATGTAGCTCGCAACTTATACAAACTGCATGGGTTTAAACTGACAACCATCAACAAAAATCTCAAAAAAATCAGCGGTTGTCTCTAACTCGATGTGTTCAATCTGGGCAATGACCTTCTCAATGTCCTGACGTTTCTTCTGAGACAGCAGGAGTTCTTTTGCACCTTGGGAAGCGGAATTTCCAACCTTGACAATGCGTTCCGTATCTACGGGTGCAAGAAATCCAATCGCGATGGCCGATTCCGGATCAACGTAATTTGCAAAACCACCGGCCAGATACAGTTTATCAATGGATTCTGGTGTTACGCCTAAACTTCTCATCAGAATGTACTGTCCGCAGTAATTGGCTGCCTTAGCCTGAGCCAGGTGGCTTGCATCTTCACGCGATAGCGTAATACGCGGCTCGGGTACCACGGTAAAGGCTTGGGCTTTATCCGCAAATACCCCCATTGGGGTCATTTGCTCTGATCGGCGCAGTGTGGCCAGTAAGTCAATCAGTCCGGAGCCACAAATTCCTGTGGGCTTTACATCACCGATGGTTTGATATGTCAGTTGATCTTCCTGATACGTGATTGATTCGATGGCACCTTCATAACCTGGCATGCCGAAAGTCACAAGTCCGCCTTCAAATGCAGGACCTGCAGGGCAGGAAGCGGTGACCATGCGATTTCCAGATTTCAGTACCACTTCGGTATTCGTTCCCACATCAACGAGCATGACGGTTCCCGTCTGAACGGCAAGATCAAGCGTGACAAGATCGGCTACGATGTCACCGCCCACATGGCTTGCAATAATCGGAGCACCAAAAACACGTGCATTCTTATTCACGGCAAGTCGCAATTTTCGAGTCAGTGAAGTGATCGCGGTAGTCGTTCGTTTGCCTTCAAGAAAGGCATGTTCCATACTTGATTTATAGGGTCGTTGTCCAATGGATTGAACATCAAGATTAAAGAACAGATCCCGCATGGTCGGGTTGCCGACCAGGACGATCTCGTAAATCATGCGTCGATCGATCTGAGTTTGTTCTGCGATATGGAAGATCTTATCATTTAAAGTGTTAATCAGAACACGGTGTAGTTTGCCACGAAATGGACCTGCATCATAACTGATGCGATTCATGACATCACTGCCACCAAAGCGTTGAGGGTTTTCAAATGAGCAGGTGTAAATCGCTTCACAGGACTGAAGATTTACCAGTTCCATTACGATGGTTGACGTACCCAGGTCGATTGCCAGACCGAAAATACCGCCGCGGAACTGATCGATTAATTCATCCTGATAATAGACATCGTTTCCTTTTCGAATGACCGTGGGATCACGGTCCAAAGTAGCTGTCTGAGTGGCAGTTAGAATCTGTGGGGAGCGACTCAAAACAGAAAAACAGATGTTTTTGTCGGAATGTTGGACACTGCTCTGGCAGGCAAGACGAAAAGATTCAGAAAGAAAGGCCTCCGTTTCGGCTTTCGGACAGAGTGACTCCATTCCTTCCGTAATTTCAATGATACATTCGTGACACTGCCCCATCCGGCCACATGAACTGGGAACAGAGAGTTGAAAGTCGTCAGCATAATCGAAAAGAGTTTTTCCCACTTTTGCAGGAAGTGTTTTATGAACCGTGGAGACCGTACCTGCTGAAGTGATCCGAGGATCGTCCGGATTCAGAATAGTTTCTTGCAGTTGTTGTCGCATTTTCTCATAGGATTCGGGGTGTGTGTCCCATGCGCTTCGATAATCCAGAAGATCGTCGCTGTCACATTGGGGGAGTGATTCGTCTGATTTTATAGGGCTCTTATAGCGGCAGCCAAAAGATGCTGTGCACCGGTCGTCCTTATTCTTGTAAGGGCATCGTGTCAACGATTGTGTTTCAGAATGTCTAACAATGTCGCTGAAAAGGCTGGTAATACGGGCAACACGCTTTTCATACTCTTCAGGATCAATCTTATCCATGAAAGAATCCATGTGTGCGTGTGGCGTGTTCTTACGAATCGGAGGTAGCAACAAAGCGTTTGGCAATATCGACACATTCCACGGCACTGTCTCCGTAGGCATCAGCTCCCATGTCATCTGCAAAGGCTGGGGTGACAGGAGCCCCTCCAACCATGAATTTGACATCGTCCCTCAGATCAGCATCGATGAACGCTTCAATGGTTTTTCCCATGTTTGGCATGGTGGTTGTCAGCAGTGCGGACATTCCTACAATCGGTGCTTCGTATTCCTCAACCGCGTCAATAAAGTCATCAGAAGACGTGTCTACACCTAAGTCAATTACTTCAAATCCCGCCCCGCGCAGCATCATGATGCAAAGGTTTTTCCCAATATCATGTAAGTCACCTTTAACGGTTCCCATGATGACTTTTCCGACAGGTTTAATCCCTGAAGCGGAAAGAATCGGCTCGATGTGTTTCATACCTGCTTTCATAGCCCGGGCACATGCAAGAACTTCCGGAACAAAAATAAAGTTCTCTCTGAATTTGATACCGACCAGGGCCATACCTGCAATCAAACCGTCATCCATCACCTCCAGTGCCTGGATTTCCTCCTGCAGTGCTTTTTCAGTTAACCTATCAACTGTTTCATGATCACCAGCCACGATGGCTGCCGCGATATCCTGCAGGTCAGGCCGGGCTTTACTGTAAAGCTGTATCAAATGTTGCCGCTCGTTGACCTTTTCAACATACTCCGTGATTTCCTGACGCAGGGAAGTGTTTTGTATGTCTGTCAGTTCCACCATCCTGATATCAATGCTCCCAGCAAATTACAATGTGCGACTCTTGGAAAAGAACTACGATTTAAGTTGCTTGGCAAAGGCACGAATATGTTCCGCATTTGTTCCACAGCAGCCTCCCACAATATTGGCTCCCGCCTGCACCATCTCCGGGATCCGTTCTGCCATCAATGCCGGGGTATCCGGATAAACAATATCGCCTTTTATCAGAGTGGGAATGCCGGCATTGATATGGGTCAAAATAGGTCGATCGGTGGCGCTTCGCATGGCACGAATGATTTCAATCATGGCTTCAATAGCAAGTCCACAGTTGGATCCGACAATGTCTGCTCCCAGTTCTGTCAGTTTTTCCGCCGCAAATTCGGGAGTGACACCCATCATGGTAAAAAAGCCACGAGGTCCCTTATCAAAGGTCATCGTTGTAATGACGGGAAGGTCCGTATGGTCCTTGGCAGCTCGGACAGCCAAGGAAATCTCATCGATGTCGCTCATGGTTTCAATACAGAAACCATCCACTCCACCGGACGTCAGGCCCCGCACTTGTTCTAGGAAAATCTCATACATCGCGTCAGGAGTTGCTGTTCCATTGGGTTCCAGGAACTCACCGGTGGGGCCAATGGATCCCAATACAAATTGATCAGGTGAAGCAGCCTTACGTGCGTGTTCTGCCGAGAGTCGATTGAGTTCTTCCACACGGTCAGCCAGATTGTATTTCTGTAGCATGTAGCGACTGCCGCCGAAGGAATTGGTTTCAACCATGTCAGAACCGGCCTGAAAGTAACCCTCTGCCATGGCATGTACGGTTTCGGGGTGAGTGCTGTTAAATAGTTCTGGACAACCACCGGCTTCGAGTCCGTGGTTCTGTAAATAGGTACCCGTGGCACCATCAGAAATGAGAATGTCACCTTGTTCGAGGCGATTCAAAAGTGTGTTCATGTTTGCTGGTCAGTCAGAGGCGCCTTTGTGGAAAGTCGATCTTTATCTTTGTGCCAGTCCGCAACGGCTTTGGGGATTTCTTTCAGGTTTTCGATAGGTGTTTGTAGGGGGATAGCACATTCGGGTCCGATCAAGGGAATATGAGCATCCAGATTACTGTAAACTTCTTCTCGCACGAATTCAGGAGTTTTTGAATAAAGGGTTTCCGGATTGTTAATATTCCCGACAAGTGCAATGCGATCTTTCACGATATCCATCGATTCGAAGGGTTCATTTTTTGAATCGTAGTGAAAGGCAGACATTCCTGTTTCTGCTATGTAGTCCATGCGATCCAGCGTTCTTCCACAGATATGAAGGATGAGAGGTATGGGAATATCATTTACGAATTCGCAATGCAGATCACGCAGGTACCTTCGGTAATAATCACCACTTACGAGATCACCAGTTGCATGGTCGGGAAGTGTAAGTGCGTCTGCCCCCGCGTCAATTTGAGCTCGACCGAAATCAATGGTAACTTTTTTCATCAGATCCAGACATTTTTTTGTCTGTCCTGGATCATCGTAAGACATTAGCAGGAATTTTTCGACTCCGAAAAAGTGGTAACCGAGAGTCCAGGGGCCCATTGTTTTCCCAATAATCGCAACCTCGTCTTTGAATTCTCGGCGCAAAATACGAATGGCATCCAGAACACATTGAACATCTGGGTGCAGTAACCAGTCTGAAGGGATATGGATGTCTTCAGGTGTTGACCAGATAGGCGAGGCCATTCGAACGGTAGGCCAGTTGTCTTTTTGTTCCCATTGCATATCACAGCCCAGGGCGGAAGACTCCTGAATAATGCTGAAGACGGGCATAATGGAATCAAATCCCAATTCTGTATAGCTGGTTGCTGCCAGTCGGGCCATCTTTTCGCCATCACGGTTTGCCTCTGGAAAAGATGCATCGACCAAATCCATTAATTCGACCGTAGCAACAGATGTCGGGTTGCAGACAGGTGTTCGGTCAACTTCGTCGTTGTGTAAAGCGGCCAATACCCTTTGTCGGCTGGTCATCGGTTTCATGTTGTTTTCCTGTTGCGGAAATCACCGGTGGCACGTTGGTGCGTGCATTTGTTAAGACAAATAGAACAGAAATGCGTTATTTTCGTATTCAATCTTGATTGGTAGGTGCGGAAAGTACACCTCGTCCTTTTGAAACTTCCTGTTCTTGCATAGTTGCCCGAATGTTTTGAGCACGGTACATCAATAATCCCAAAAGGGCATGGTGATCGGTCTTACACGGAAAAGAAACAGTTACATTAGATTCGCTGGGTCCGACATCCATGTCACACAGTTTCGCATATCCCCGGGCCAGCGCCGATACACGACGAATAGACTTGTCTGTGACAGTAGCCGCGTGAATAGCATAGAGGCCATCACCTTGGGGCGTGAGACTTAATGGGCATTCGGCTTTTTTGTCATGTGCTGAAAGAACAGGCATTTGCAGTGCAGCGTTCGTTTCCAGTTTACACAGATCGAGAAAAGATCGTCGGAGAGCTCGGCGGTGTGTACTGCCACAAGGGAAAAGGAGCCATCCTGGAAGGTCAGGGGCATCCACAAGTCCAACCTGTTCACGAAGTGCCCGACAGATAAACTGGATCCGTTCCGTAGCCATGGGGTGCGAACTATACGTATGCACCAGAAAATGTGGGATGCGGTTGATCTCTTTTTGATAGAGCCCCAACGAGATGTTGTGGCAATGGGTGTCCATAGGCTGTATTTCAATTCTCAGGCCAAGATCCAGCGTCTTTCCCCTTTTTTCTGTCAGCCAATGAACCGGTGAAACAATATATACATTGTCGTACCAGGTGTGGTCACCGTCAAGATGCCTCCGAGTCAGGAGTTCACCTGATGGTGTGTGGTTCGGATGAACAAGTATAGACAGCCATAATGATGCGGTGGTAAACGGCCTCCGTTTTATCACGGCTTTAGTTTGGTAGTCACGTTACGGATCAGCTGATAACTTCAGAAACAGCGGATCCATGGACATCGGTCAGGCGGTACCACCTTCCCTGATGTTTAAAGGTTAATCTTTCGTGATCAACTCCCAGCAGCTGGAGAATCGTAGCATGAAAGTCATGAACATGTACGGGACGCTCGACAATGTTGTAACCGTACGGGTCAGTTTCTCCATGTGTGATGCCAGGTTTTACTCCCCCTCCTGCCATCCAGGCGCAAAAAGAGCGTGGATGATGATCTCGACCGAAACTTTCCTTAGTCAATTTTCCCTGACAGTAGTTGGTGCGTCCGAATTCTCCTCCCCATATAACAAGAGTATCTTCAAGCAGGCCTCGCCTGTGAAGGTCCTGAACCAGCGCTGCGGAAGCTTGATCGGTTTCTTTACATTGATTCGAAATCGCTTTTTCCAAGTTCCCATGCTGATCCCATCCCGGATGGTAAAGTTGAACGAAACGAACACCTCGTTCTACCAGACGTCGGGCTAAGAGACAGTTGGAGGCATACGTTCCAGGTGTGCGGGCATCTTCTCCGTATTCTTTAAATACATGTTCCGGTTCATCGGCCAGGTTTGTCACGTCGGGAATCGATCGTTGCATGCGAAAAGCGAGTTCATATTGTGCAATTCGGTTTTCGATTTCGGGGTCGTCAGAATGTTCCAGTTGGATCTGGTGTAAATCGTTAAGCCGGTCAAGCATCTTGCGTCGAATAAGGGGATCAATCCCTTGGGGATTGTTAAGGTAAAGGACCGGATTTTCGTCAGCGCGAAAACGAACTCCCTGAAATTTAGAAGGCAGAAAACCACTTCCCCAGAGCCGCGATACGAGTGGTTGACCTCCCTTGTTTTTGGTGACTAGAATGACAAAGGTCGGAAAGTTATCATTTTCTGAACCCAGTCCATAATTCAGCCAGGCACCCATGCTTGGGCGTCCAGGAAAAGGGGATCCTGTCTGAAGGAAGGTCACCGCGGGACCATGATTAATCGCTTCGGTAAACATGGATCGGATGAAGCAGAGATGGTCGGCAATTCCGGCAGTATGAGGTAAGCGATCGCTGAGCCACGCACCACTTTGTCCATGTTGTTTGAAGGCAAAAGGGGTTCCGGCCAGAGGAAGTCGGGATTGACTGCCAGTCATTGCTGTGAGACGTTGCCCTTTCCTGATGGAATCTGGTAGATCCGAGCCATGTTCTTTTTGTAAAAGTGGCTTGTAGTCAAACAGGTCGAGTTGAGAGGGAGCGCCACTTTGGAAAAGATAAATCACCCGTTTTGCTTTTGGAGGCGTGTGTGTGCTTGGAAGATGTCCTGGTGAGGAGTGGACTCTGGATTGGCTCATCAGGTGCGTGAGTGCGATCCCGCCGAGACCCATTCCAAATCGGTTAAGAAATTGACGCCGACCGAAATGGTTCTGAAAAACCGATTCCGTCTGAGGTGTGTTGTACATGGGAAATAACCTTGTGCGAGATGTGTTATCGCTTGATGATGCATTCGTCGAAGTTCATGAGTGTCAGTGTGACGATGCTGATCGAGGCCAGTCGATCTGTTTCAAGAGCCATGTCACGAATCGTGTCACCGGTTGACAAAAATTGTTCAGCACGATCGGGATACTCTTTAAAATAGGCTTGTTGCTCTCTGAACAGCTCAGAGAGTACCCGTTTTTCCTCCACGGTTGGAAACCGGCTGGTCATGGTCCTGAAAAGCTCAACAAGCAACTCATCCTGATTATTACCGTGTTTGTGTAACATCCGTTCGGCAAGGATCCGTGCAGCTTCTACGAATTGCGGACTATTCAGAAGAATGAGCGCCTGTAAGGGTGAAGAGGTTCTTTCCCGTTTCACAGAACACACATCTCGTTTGGAAGCATCCAGTGCCATCATTACCGGTGCTGGAGCTGTGCGCTTCCAAAAGGTGTAAAGGCTTCTTCGATACAGCTCTTCCCCTTTTTTGTGTTCCAAAGGTTTAAAGGACACTTCCAGTTCATAGGGATGGGTAGGTGGTCCGCCGATGGAGGGAACCAGCAATCCACTCACTGCCAGAGCATTGTCTCGTAGCATTTCAGCCGATAAGCGGTATCGAGGTGATCGTGAGAACAGATGGTTATCGGG
>CAXEIY010000139.1:0-14540 GCA_963996245.1 uncultured Planctomycetia bacterium
AAAGAAGGGTAAAGCAACGCATCAACAGCAGACATGATTCTCGCTCGGTCTTCTATTTGAACCAGTAGATTGGCTAAAAGCTGGAGGTCTCCTGCACTTTGTTTCACTCCGATCACGGTGTCGACTTCGGTGATAATTGTTGTTAACAGATGGGGTGAGAGGTAAGTCCATGGGACGACATTGTAAATCATGATGGGTAGTCCGGTACGTTCACCGATGGTGGCAAAGTGGCGAACCATGGCGTTGTCATCTGGGCGAAAAAGATAGTGTACCGGGGTTACCTGAAGCGCTACTACAGGGAGATCGCTCACCGCTCGACCGTATTCCACAGCCAAGGCGGTACTGTCTGCGATAATGCCCGTGATGACGGGAACACGTCCGTTTGCCTGTTCAGAAACAATGGCGGTAACTCGTCTAACTTCGTCTACTGAAAGTGTATGTCCTTCACCGGTACTTCCTGACACGGCAAGCCCATGTACCTGTGCGTCTTCTATCAGATATTTCGTTTCCGCTCGCAACGCATCTTCATCGATCTGTTCATCATGATCAAAAGGAGTGACCATAGGGGGGACGATTCCGGAAATAATGTCGTGCATGATAAGTGGCTTTTGAATTAGAGTAAGGAATACATTCAGATAGTAAGGGATAGGGCATGTTCTTTAGGGTGTTGACGTAACGGTGACCAGCGCTTCGGTCAGAGGTCCTTGTGATTTTCCGTCCAAGCGAATTTCTGCCGTCATTAGTCGACGCGTATTGTCAGCACTAGGAGGTGCGGTTGCAATCAGAATCAATTTGCCCTTCGATTGAGGCTGGAGTGTTATTTCCGTGAAATCCGTTGATGTCTTCCAGCCTGCCGGTCCCAGTAATCTAGCCTGAAAAGTGACAGATTCTTCGAAATTGTTGCGTAAAAGTAATTGGTACTGTAGCTCTTCTCCGGGTTTCACAGTTGCCAGGTACGGCAGCATACGGGCCCAGAATAAATCGATGTAGTGATCGGAGGGATCGCTTACGAGTTCGCGGAAGATACGTTCTTTTCTCGCGATAAAATCGCAGTAAGTGTTCAGAGATTTTTTGTCACATGGAAGAACATCACGATGTCCCGGACAGATGAGCTCCGGTTCAATCTTGCGCATGATGTCTGCACATTTACGGTGCATTTCGAGTTGGAAACTATTGCGCAGTACGGTTGTTTGGAAAGGCTGGATTTCTGATTTTCCTCCATGAACCACTTGTTCAACGAAATAGTTGTCACCAGTAAAGGCAACTTTGGTTCCGTCAACTTCTGCGGCATAGACCGAATGATATTCGGTCTGTCCGGGGGCATGGTAAATGACAAAATCGTATTCTTCCCATTGAAATCGGTCTCCGTCCTTCAACCAGCGATCGACTCGGATTGGTTTAGGGAAGGTACACGGAGTACTCGCCCAGGCTGCAGGATCGGTAAGAACCTGCCCTACCTCTTCCAGAGCCCAGCACTGGGTGCCATGATGACGCTGCAGGTAAGGAATCCCACATGTGTGATCATCGTGGATGTGCGTTGGTATGACGAGGTTAAAGTCCGTGACTCCATAATCGTCGCGCAACTCATCTAGATGGTGCTCGATGAAACGCATGCTCTCCAGTCCGTCGTGATCGGGTCCGGTGTGCATGTGGGGCCAGAAAGCGTGACCGTAATCAATAAATAATGCCTTGCCGGGATCGCTGAGCAGCACGTAGAAGTTCGAACATGTCCAGACGCCACCCCACAGAAGGTGACGTGACAACGGAATGAGTTTAGGTTCAGGAAGAAAATACGTTTCTGGAATACTGTCTCGACCGGCAACTCGCATTCCTCGTCCTAGTTGAAGGCATGCGGTAAGCCTTTGTTGAAGACGGTCAATGTCACGGGAGACAGAGGTAACGGGGTCTCCGTGTGACGGATAGCAGACATCGGGAGACTTTTTCTTGATCGCCTGTAGTGATTGAAGGGTAAAGACAACACCTTCCATGGCACCGTAGGTGTATTCCATTGCGTGAAGCTGGTACAGTTTGCCATCAGCATTAAAAAGGTCTCCTGTGAAGGCAACATTCTGGCCATCAATACAAGTCAGCAAGGCACTTGATCCCAGTGTGTGACCCTTCGCAGGTAGGATAAAAAAAGTATAGTCCTTCCACTGAAATGCTTCATAATCATCCAGGGTAGTATCGATCTGGATATTGTTTGCTACCGTGAAAAATGTATTGCGGTCGTTGTAATTGTCGTAGGTGCGACGGGTTTGCCAGAATAATTCTGCGTTGTCAAAGAGATGTTTTTCGTATTCCGGAACCGCTACTTTGGATCCGTGCTTCTGGAGTTCTGGTGTTCCCCAGCACTGATCCCGATGATGGTGTGTGTGAAGTACCCAGTCAATCTGCTTGACACCGACTTCATGAACATGGTTGAGGATAGATCCGGAACCACAGTCAATTAAAAGTCCGTGGTCACCATCGACCAGAAGATAGACATCACAGGTATCACGGAAGCGATAGAGGTGATCGGAAAGTTGAGTCAATTGATCGGACATTCATTCGTCTTTCATCACGGAAGTTGTAAGGTATGAGATCCCGTTAATGAGACCATTATGCGCTACTGCACTGCTATGGCAATGACCCCGTGCGATTAAATAATAAATCTTCCTTTCAGTTGATTAAGAGTGGATGGAAACGAAGGACGTTGAACACTATCCTAGTTCCAGCCAGGAGAGCGGTTCAATGAACAATGGATCAGAATTGTTTAATCTGTGTAAATCGGAGAAAAGGAATGCGTTTTCGTAGTGCAGGAAAAGCCATGTCTGGGGCGACCATGTGTTCCTGTTGGCTGCTGATGACAGGAACGATTGGAATGCATCTGTCCGCTACAGAATATCAGAATAGTAGCGGTTCCTTGATTCGTGGTACGTCTTGTCTGCAGAGTGTGGAAGAAGATTGCGGTAACCCGGAAGCCTTGCAATCGGGCGCTGCTGATAATGCTGGCTTGCGACAAAGGAGGCCTGCAGAATTGCATTTCAAGGATAAGAAACAAGTCGTGTTGGTTGCTGGTTCAGCCAGTCATCGATTTGGCGAGCATGAGCATTATGCGGGGTGTCGTTTATTAGCCGATAGAATCAATCGGAACGTACCGGGTTTACATGCCATGGTATCTCGTGATGGATGGCCTGAAGATCCGACTGCGTTTGATCATGCGGATGCGATTATTTTTTATTGTGACGGGGGATCCGGCCATCCGGTTAATGATCATCTTCAGACGGTCCGTGAATGGATTCCTTCGGGAGTGGGGCTGGGAGCTATCCATTATGCAGTAGAAGTTCCGAAAGGTGAGGCGGGCAGTCTATTCCTTACAGGCTGGGGTGGCTACTTTGAAACATTCTGGTCGGTTAATCCTCATTGGAAAGCGTTGATAAAGAGGTTGCCCACTCACCCGCTTACCCGTGGTGTACGGCCGTTTTCAATCCAGGATGAATGGTATTATCACATGCGTTTTAGACCCCAGATGGAAGGTCTGGTGCCGATTCTGATCGCTACGCCTCCGGAGTCGACCCGACTGCGAGGAATCGGGGCTCGTGGGAGCAACGAACACGTACGTGAGCGTACAGGCGTAGCGGAATACTTAATGTGGGCCTATCAGCGTGCTGGAGGAGGACGCGGGTTCGGATTTACGGGAGGACATGTTCATTGGAACTGGGCTCATGACTCATACCGTAAGCTCGTACTTAATGCAATTGTCTGGACTGCCGGGATGGAGGTTCCGGAAGAAGGGATTCCTTCAGAGACTCCGTCTCTAGAGGAATTAATCAGATATCAGGATGAACCGGTTCCTGAGGGATTTGATTTTTCTCAAATAGAGAGGTTGTTACAGGGTTGGCCTAGGTGAATTAGTTTCTAATGAGGAGTGTTGCCGAATGAATGATGTAAAGAAACGTCGCATTTTTTTACGCGAGATCTGTTTACTCGGTTCCGGTGTTGGAGGCGGAATGCTTCTTTCATCGATAAGTGACGCATTGCCGAAAGGCCGTGCTTCGACACCGTTGGAGAGGGAAGATAAATCTGCGCAGTCTCCGGAAGATCGTTTACGCGAACTGAATATCACCTTACCTCCTTCCCCTCAACCCGTCGCTGTGTATGTACCGGCTGTACGTGTAGGGGAGATGCTTTTTACTTCAGGACACGGCCCCCGGCGTGCGGATGGGACGTTCATTCAGGGGAAAGTCGGTCGGGATTTATCTATTCAGGAGGGATATGATGCTGCAAGACTGGTGGGACTGAACACGCTTGCGACCATTCGTTCGAAACTAGGGTCTCTTGACCGAGTTGTTCGGCTTGTAAAGGTTCTGGGAATGGTAAACAGCGACTCAGATTTCGGAAAACAACCTCAAGTGATCAATGGTTTCAGTGAATTAATGGTAAGTATTTTTGGAGAGATGTCTGGCAAGGCGGCGCGTAGTGCTGTCGGGATGGGATCTCTTCCTAGCAATATCCCCGTAGAGATTGAAGCGATTTTCCAAGTGCGATAACTTCAATTGTGTGGTTTTCAGGGTATGTGTTCAGTTGTCAGACCGAAAGACGGAGGTGTGTTATGAAAGGATTGATTACGCGTAGAGCAGCACTGAAAACAGCGGGCGCCGGAAGTTTCTGCAGCAGCTTATCTGCCGGCAATCGAACTGAAATGCAAGACACAGAAAATGTCCGGGATGTATACCAGATGTTGGGTGTCCCTCGAATTATCAATGCGGCAGGTACGATTACGACTCTTGGAGGGTCACTAATGCCTCCGGAAGTGACGGCTGCGTGGAAACAGGCATCTCAGAGTTTTGTTCCACTGCTTCAACTGCAGGATAGAATAGGAGAGGCCATTTCCAAACTGTTGCAGGTTGATGCGGCGCTGGTTACAACCGGTGCCGCCGGTGGAATTTTACTAGGGACTGCCGCGGCGATGACCTACCGTGATCATAACCTTATTGAAGCACTGCCCGTGGCTCCCGAAGAAGGCTGGGAAGTGATTCGACAAAAATCACATCAAGCCTGCTACGACCATCAAATAACTGCGTGTGGTGCTCGTCTTGTCGAAGTGGAGACGGTGGAGGAGTTGCACCGTTCGATTCATGAAAAGACGGTGATGATGATGGCCTATAATGTTCATGAGGAAAACAGCACTATCCGCCGTTCAGACTGGCTAGCTGCTGCAAAAAAGAGAGGTATTCCCACGCTTCTTGACGCGGCAGCCGATACGCCCCCTCTTGATCGTATGTGGAAATACAACCACATGGGATACGATATGGTGGTATTCAGTGGCGGTAAAGGGTTGCGCGGTCCGCAGGGAACGGGTCTGTTGCTGGGACGTAAGGAGTTAATAGAGGCGGCAAAACGGAACACCTCTCCATATTGCAGTAATCTTGGGCGTGGCATGAAAGTCAGTAAGGAAGACATGGTCGCGATGTGGGCAGCGTTGGATCGCTTTGTTCATCTGGATCATCGTGCCGAATGGGATCGCTGGCTTCAGCAGATTCGGGAAATCGAAACGTTTGTAGAGGCGTTACCCACGGTCACTACAAAGACGGTCATACCACCCATAGCCAATCATGTCCCTCACCTGGTGATTGACTGGGATCAGAAACGTATCCCGTTGACTCCAGCTCAGATGAAGGTCCAGCTTTCTGAGGGTGATCCCTCGATTTCCACCGCTCGGGTTCATGGAACCGGTCAGGAGGGATTTCTAGTATCGGTATTTGTACTGCAACCGGGTGAATCAGCGATTGTTGGCGGCCGCATTAAGTCGATTTTTGAAACGGCCATGGACGGAAAGAAATGAAGGGACAGCTAGAGGAGGTTTCTATTTGTGTTACACCGCGGTATGTTGTTTCTCAAGAGTCCGTTCAGGTAAATCATCGCAATCGAGTGTGAGTAGAAGGGGGCGGGAATTCCACAAGAAAATATGAGTAAACGTATGTTACCTCAGGATCGTATGGGCCAAAGAATATTGTTTACTCCAGGTCCGTTAACCACGACCGATACAGTTCGAGAAGCAATGCGGGTAGATATCGGATCTTGGGATCGCGACTGTATCACAGTGACTCAGGAAATTCGTCAGGGTTTGGTTGCGCTGGTAAAAGGAGGAACGGATCTTCAGTGTACTCCCATGCAGGGTAGCGGGACCTTTGCTGTCGAAGCGGTCCTGGGTTCTGCCGTCCCTGCTTCAGGAAAGTTACTGGTCCTTTCAAATGGAGCCTACGGTCAACGAATGAAATTGATGGCCGATGCGTTACGTCTCCCTTGTGTGTTCTTGGAAGATCCCGAAGATCAGCCTCATCGACCCGACAGGTTAGACTCTGTTTTGAAAAAAGATAGCGAGATTACACATGTGGCGTGCGTACACTGTGAAACAACAACTGGACTTTTGAATCCCATACGGGACCTGGGCCACGTAGTGAGCCAGCACCAGAGGCATTTAATAGTTGATGCGATATCCACTTTCGGAGCTTACTCAATGGGCAGGGGAGAGGAAATTGATTTTGATGTGGGGCCCATCGATCATTTGATTCTTTCTGCGAACAAAGGTCTTGAAGGGGTGCCCGGATGTGCCTTTGTATTGTCCTCCAGTCAGGCTATTCAGCAAACCAAGGGGATTGCTCGTAGTCTAAGTATGGACCTTCATGACCAGTGGAATTATATGGAGCAGTGTGGGCGATTTCGTTTCACGCCGCCCACGCATGTCCTTTTGGCCATGCGTCAGGCTTTACGTGAACTTGTTGAAGAAGGTGGTATTGAAAAACGGGAGGCTCGCTATCGTGAGAATCATCGTGTTCTGGTCAATGGGATGAGACACCTGGGATTCGAGCCTCTCATTGCACCTGATTATCAAAGTCATATTATCACGGCATTTCTGGAACCAGACGGTTCTTTTGATTTTGAGGAATTTTATGAGTATCTTCATCGAGTGGGGTTTATTGTTTACCCCGGAAAATTGACAGATGTGCCAACTTTTAGAATCGCCAATATTGGCAGCATTGATACTTCTGAAATACAGGGCTTATTGCAAGCTATAAAGACTTATTGTGAGTTGAGATAGGACAATGATGCAGACAAAGTTGAGAGGAGGCCTGATAGTGGGCTCCATTTCGTGTATCATAAACCGCCATAAAAGTGATGATCTGAAACTGCTTTTTAGAACGGAATCGAGAATGTAAGTCCTGATGGATATACATTGCTCATGAAAAGGAAGGACACAGAAAGTGACCAATACTTACCGACTAGTCTTGATCGGGTTTGGTAATGTTGGCATGGGACTGGCACAGACCTTAGTTAGTCGGAATGACTGGCTGATCTCTCGGTTGAATGTGGATTTAAGAATTGTAGCGGTGGTGGATTTGTTGCGAGGCAGCGTTTACGATCCAGATGGGATTGCTCCGGAAAAGCTAATCAAAGCTGTCCAGGATGGACAGAAGTTGTATGAAACAGGCAGCCCGCAATATGAAGGTGACGCCCAGCACGCCATTCGTGAAATTCCTTGTGATATTGTTGTGGAGATAACGCCTACCAATTTAAAAACCGGAGAACCATCTCTAACTCATATGCGTCTGGCCATGGAAAGTGGAAAGCATGTTGTCACAACAAATAAAGGTGCTGTTGCACTTCATTTTTCTGATCTCGCTGAGCTGGCAGATGAACAGATGGTTCAGATGGGACTGGAAGGCACGGTTCTGAGTGGTACTCCTGCCGTACACTTAGGACAGGAAGTTCTTGAGGCCGCTGGAATTCAACGTCTGGAAGGTATTTTCAATGGGACCTGTAACTATATTCTCGAGAAAATGCATGAAGGGGTGGATTATCAGCAAGCGCTGCATCAAGCACAGGATCTAGGCTATGCAGAAACTGATCCGACGGGAGATGTCGAAGGACACGATGTGGTTGGTAAGCTGGTGATTCTTGCTCATTTGCTATTTGATGTGGCTTTATCACCTGAGGATATTACATGCGAAGGGATTTCCAGGTTAACCCCTGGACAAATCCATGAGGCGTCGGAAAAGGGTAATCAATGGAAACTCATAGGCAAACTCGAATTGGAAAACGGTCGGGTTCGAGGGTCTGTGGAGCCCGTTGCGTTACCGCTGTCCCACCCTCTGTCTTCCATCAAGGGTGCGACGAATGCAATTACCTATGTAACAGATTTGCTTGGAGCCGTGACACTGGCAGGGCCCGGTGCAGGAAGAATGGAAACAGGATTCGCAATTCTTTCTGACATTTTGGCAATTGATCGCACTCAACGTATGTTGCAGTTCTATGGGCGGAGTGTGTCGGAAGCAGAGTCTCGTACCGAAAGAGCTCATCACTGGCAAGGACGTAGCCGCCGTAAGGTACGTTAGCGCCGGTCGGTAGTTTTCATTGCCAGGCCATGGCAACCAAGCCAGCGACCATTGCCACACTGGCCAGGATTCTTCGCGTGCGTTCTTTTTCGCCCAGAAAATAGCTTCCCATCCAAGCGCCGATCACAATACTAATTTCCCTTGCCGGTGCAATGTAGCTTAAATCTGTGAAGGTGAGTGCAGTGAGGACCAGGATATAAGAAAGGGGGGCAAGGAGCGATATGCAAAGTATCTCCCAGTGATGGCGTTGCCACAGTTTTGTAACCTGATTCCAGTTGCGAACTGCATAAGGAGTTAACATGAAACTGACTCCAAATGCGGAGAAAACCTCGAGAACAACAGGTGGAATAGATTGTGCGTCTACGGCGTACTTGTCCCAGACACTGTATACGGAAATGCAAAGGCCACAAGCGAATCCATAGCTCAGAGTACGTTGGATCTTTTTACTGCGTTTAACGGAAGTTTGAACCGTGAGAAGAAAAACCCCTACGATAATGCATCCCAGTCCCGTCAATCCCGCGAAGGTTGGACGTTCTTTGAGAACGAGGATAGCGAGTAAGGTGGACAGTAGCGGACCTGTCCCACGGGCAAGCGGGTATACCAGGGATAGATCACCTGTTTGATAACCTCGTTGCAGAACCAGGAAATAAACGAGATGGAGAATCGCAGTACCTGTCAGAAAGAAAAGGTCGACATGATCCATCCGATTTTCCTGTTGTGCCAGGATGACGATTGCAACTGGCAAAAAACAAAGAAATCCAATGGTATTAAACAACCAGACAAGCAGGCCACCACCACCAACACGTTTTGCCAAAAAGTTCCACGTTGCGTGGACCCATGCCGCAGTCAGGATTAATCCAAAAGAGAATGTACTCACACGCCATTCCTGTGTTTTTAGTGAAAGGGGGTAGAGCGATAGGAATACGGCCATCAATGATGGTTTGTAAAGGATATCTTTCTGGGTAAAAATCTGACGGTGGTTCTGGAAATCGTCTCAAAGAACTCGAGAATAGTGTGGTGGGAGAGGGTGGAACTCAGGAAAGGTGCAGCCGTATACGTATTCGGTCTGTGTTGGGATAAATCTGGTTGCGTACACTGAATATCTCAGACAAAGGTCAAGAATAGATACGAAGTCAGATGATGCAGGTTACTGTTACCCGACAATTCATCATCAGCTCAACATGCTTAGCGGGTGTTGACGGTTGTTAAGCGGAAGAGATACGGGTTTTCCCATGCGGTGAGAGTCAAAAATAGCCAAAATCATTTCTGTTGCATTCCTGGCGTCGTAGACGCTTCCTTTTGGTTGGCAGTCGTTTTCGATGGCATGAATTAATTCTTTTATGCCTAGATAATGGCGGGAGGAAATCGGAGCTTTCAACGGTTCCGGCACTCCAATTCCAGCAGACGAAACATTTTGCCAATGCGCGTTACTGCGTCCTGGTGACCAGCTGGGATCAGCCAGATATTTCACAGATGGTAGAGGGCCCTCCAGTAATTCGATGACCCCGCGGGATCCAAAAATCTGAAGACCATATCGTGACGGTCTGCCTCTCATATGCCGTTTGGATGCAAAGTAAGCAGTTGATCCGTCCGGCATCCCATACATGGATTGAACCGTGTCTCCTGCAAGCAGGCCGATTCCCTCTTTCCCTTCGGTCACATGATTTTCTGTGACGGTTACTCCTCCTTCGGTTACGGTTGCAAAACACCATTGTGGCTGACCTCCTAAAGCGAGAATCATATCCATCACATGCGTGCCTAACACCCAAAGGTCCTCACCACCTCCGCGTCGATCTTCTTTGCCACGGCCACGATATTCAAGTACATCTCCAATCACGCCGTTACCAATTAACTGTTTCAGGGTTTCGAGTGTCGGACTAAAACGAGTGGGATGTGCAATGCACAGTTTGACATGCGCCTGTTCACAGGATCGAACGATTTCATCGGCTTCCAGCAAAGTTCGGCAAAAAGGCTTCTCCATGTATACATGAGCCCCGACTGCTGTCGAAGCAAGAATCATGTCACGATGCTGGTCAAGCCAGCGTGTGCATATGGCGACAATGTCCGGTTTCTCTTTCTGGAGCATCACACGATAGTCAGGATAGAGCGTGGTAACTCCCAGTCGTTTGGAGGCTGTTTTTAATCCATCTGCATTGTCGTCAGCCACCGCTACAATGGAAGTTTCCGGAATTTCTAACCAGGCTTCATCCAGTGCATGTCCATAATTTCCACGTCCGGTACTGCCAATGACAGCGACTCGATAATGATTTGTCATGAGATAAAACCCTTCAACCCTGAATGGACAGCTCTACGTGAATGATCATCCTGAGATGTATCAAGAATCTAGCTGTTTAGAATTCTGATCTTCGTGTAATGAGAACGCAAGAAAAACGTTAAGATCTTCAAGTGTATACAGAAGAATATCAATGGAAAGGATGTTAAGTGGCTAGGTCAACTTCAGGATATCCTGTCTACCGTGGATGAACCGGTTGGTTCAGGGATCGATTAATAGCTGCCTTGAGCAGTTGTCGGTGCAGCCTGAGAGAAGTGAGCCAATCGCTACCATCAGGTCGTTTGATCCAGTACGGAGAGAAGTGCTTTCATATACCCAACGGTGTAAGCACGTCCTCGGTGGCACCATGGCGTGTCGCCTGTCATCCGTGGTACGTGGTCAGGAATCATAAATCCCTTAAATCCTGTTCTTTTTAAAGTTTGAAGGACCTGAAGCATGTTGGAATTTCCCTCGCCAATCCAGCATTCAGTGAAGTTGTCAACGGTGCCCTGGACGTCTCTGAGGTGTACATAGAAGATCTGGTCACGTTGAGCAAAATACTCAATAGCTTCAAGGACTCCTTTTCCTCCTCGCATTTCAGACCAGCATCCGTGACAGAAATCCAGACCATGCATAGGACTGTCATGAACTTCGAGCGCCCGTTTGAAATTTTCAAAATTGCGGAACAGACGAGCGATTCCACCTATCGCGGGGACGGGGGGATCGTCTGGGTGTAAAGCGAGTCGCACATTGGCTTCCTCACAGACCGGAAGAATCCGCTCAAGATACCAATCATAATGGTCCCACATTTCCTCTTCCGTATAGCTGCGTTCGGCGATCAGTGGCGCATTGGCGACCCGAGTCATTTCAAATGAAGTAGCCATAGCACCGCCGCGTACTGGGGTGGAGTCTGACGTTCGCCATACCCCGCCAGGCATGAAGTGGTATCCAAGAATTGGAATTCCCGCTTTCCCCATATTACGTATCGTCTCCGACATATGCGTCAACTGGACATCACGACCTTCCAGGCCCAGCATAATTTTGTCGTAAAAACACATGGGAACATTTTCAAGTGACATCAGACGCAGTCCTGCATTTTCAGCCCGAGTGCGTAATTGGAGGAGATCTTGAAATTCCCAGCGTTCCTTTCCGGGTAATTTGGGGGTGTTAAGTAAAAAGTCATCCACACCGCACTGTTTGACGAAAGACAGTTGTTCGTCTGAGGCATCATCAAACTGTCCAAGGCCGACACGCATGTTCAGATCGGTCAAAGTGTTTTCAGTCACTGATCAAACTCACTTTTCACGGTAGTTATTAAGGGAAATGAAACAGTGTAATAAAGGTTGGCAGTTCTTGAAAAGTATTTCATACGGATACACCAAGTCAGTATAGAATAATTGGTGTTCCGGGTAGTGATGTATTTGTTTGATGACGAAGGATGGAAAAGTGATGGATGAAGTCATTGTAGGATCCGGTTAGCGGATGGGTGTGTCATAGCGGGGGCAAAGGTGCTTCACTTATTTAATTTCAGTGATGGATAGTATGAGAGTGTAAAGAATGGCAGCGATTCTTTATTACCCTGTTCCTGAAATGGTACTCACAGAGTCGGATCATCTAACGAGCGATGTATTCACTAGATTACTTGAAAAACATTGCAGAATTCACGGCAAAGGGATGCCTAGATCAGTTCATGGATAGGATCTGTGTTTTCAAGATGCGAGATGATTTCCCGAGGCAGGTTCGGTTGAAGACGCAGTTGAGCAACGTCAAAAAGAACGTGGATAACAGTTGCCAAAACATTATCCAACGAAATTGGAGTGCTGCGAGGTGACTCCCCTTTAGGAGTGGAACTGCCTATGACGGTACCCATCTGAAGTCCACCCCCCGCAAGCATAAGAGGTGTCAGTTGTGGCCAATGATCACGTCCGCCATGTTTGTTCAATTTGGGTGTTCGTCCGAATTCACCGGAAATAATCAGTAGGATATTGTCTTTCAAACCACGATCTTCAACATCTTCCAAAAAAGCCGAAACAGCGTGATCGACCGGTGTTCCGAGTTCGTCCATCCCTGACGCCATGGCATGTTGAGTGGGACCCCCGTGCATGTCCCATCCAGGATTATGTATCGTGACAAATCCACAGCCTGATTCACATAAACGTCGTGCAAGCAGAAGTTGCTTTCCAAGGGTGGACTGACGGTATTTGGACAGACCAGTCTGGAAACGGCCCGTGTCATAGCGTTCAACAAGTCGAGGATCTTCCTTAGACAGATCAAAGGCTTCTTTGGACTTCCCGAGAATCAGTTCCAGCGCCTGTTGTTCAAATCGGTCTATACCTGACATAACACCACGCGTGTCCAGTGATCTCGCCAGGCGATCAAGGGTTTTTTGCAGGTGGCGACGGTCACTCAGCCGGTCAGGAGAAACGGACAAGGTAAGATTCTTGTTTATCGGCCCGTTGCCTCCAGGTTCGAAAGGATGATAGGCTTTGCCTAATGTGCCGGGACCATCTGCTTCGAGCAGACGACGTTTTTCTTTTAGAAATTGCCGATCTACTTCATTGGCGCCCAGGTAAATGTGATTGGGAATACCTGTTTCCTGATTCGCCATCCCCCTGATACGTGAAAGGATAGCCCCCATTCCGGCTTCCATCCTGTTGCCTCCACGTATAACCTGCTGCACAGCTTTTGTGTGATCGGAGATATTATGGGTGAAGGAACGAATCAACGCCATACGGTGAGTCCATCGGCTGAGTCGTGAAAAAGTACCTCCAATGGTGACTCCGGGCAGAGCGGTTGCGAGTTCACCATGAACGCTTCGGTAGTCCTGGGGTACATGAATTTTGGGGTCGAATGTTTCAAATTGACTGGGACCGCCAGTCAAAAACAAGAAAACGACAGAAGTATCTTTGCTGGCCTGAGAAGCAACAGTGCGCGTGGCAAGCAGAGAAGAAAGTCCTAGTCCACCCAGCCCCAATGTCCCTATCTCAAGGAGATCACGTCTATTCGAACGCGAACGGAGCCAGGAGTTGTCACCGTTTGAAAGTTGAAACATTTGATGTATCTCCGCATACCATCGCTTATATTTGTACGAGGCACGCCGCAATGGACCATCTTACCATCGTGTGGACTCTTAATAAAACCCGTATCATGAAACTTACAACAAGATGAAAAAATGATAAAGAAGTAATGGAAGCTGTTGTGGCTTCAAACCGTTGATTGAAATGCAGGTAATCGGGACAATGATGGTGAGATCATATGATCCTGAACACATATTCTGAAAAGAGAATTGTCGCCATGCGAGAGTGCATTGTCTGCTGGATGAGCGTTTTAGCCATCTTTGTTTCGGAGCAGAGGTCTGTGGCTCAGAATACACCTGGGCGCTCCGAGTCCAAAGCACCTGAAAAAATCAACTTCAATCTCCATATTCGTCCGATTCTTGTTCAGAGATGTTTTCCCTGTCACGGTCCGGATAAAGAAAAGGAGAAACCTCCGCTGCGTTTGGATCGTCAAGAATCGGTATTTGCACCTTCTCAGAAAGGGACTCGTATTGTTGTACCGGGGTCACCTGAGACAAGTGAACTTTGGATACGGGTTATGCACTCTGATGCCAGCAAGCGTATGCCGCCTTCGGAATCAGACCGTCCATTAACACCGGATCAACTTATGTTACTACGTCTATGGATAGAGCAAGGGGCAGTTTGGGGAGACCATTGGTCTTTTGCACGTCTGGAAAGACCTGATATTCCAGTCGTAAAGGACGAAAACTGGGTATCGGGGGAGATCGATCGTTTTGTACTTGCAAGGATGGAACCGTTAAAACACACACCTTCATCAGAGGCGGATCGAGTGACACTGATTCGCCGTTTGTCGTTTGATTTAACCGGTTTGCCTCC
>CAXEIY010000140.1:0-23022 GCA_963996245.1 uncultured Planctomycetia bacterium
ATCATCTTCCCTCGAACCACTTTCATTCGTCGATCCGGAACCGTTTGAAGGTGATGTATCTGTATTTTCAGACTCTGCAGACGGCGTACCTCCTTCAGGTGAGTGATTCGGATCTTCGGATGGACGGTTGGAACCATTGCCTGATTCGCCTTGCTCCCCGTCCCCCTGTTCCTGAGGAGTCTCCTCACTACTCGAAGGTGATCCCTGGTCAGACGCCGCTACATTTTTCTCCGTTTCTTCCTTGTCTTTTTCCATTTCTTCCAGGATGCGTTCCAGTGCTTCTTCATCTTCACTGCCATCTGATTCCAACGGTTCACGATCGGCGGTATTGTCAGTCTCGTCTTCGTTTCCCTGTCGACTTGAATCATCCGACGAGTCTTTCGAATCGGTTTCCTGCTGAAAACGCTCTTCCTTGTCTAGCGGTGAATCCTCAGGATCTTCACTTTGCCCGTTTTCATCCAGCTTCTGTTGTTGATTTTGACTCTTTTCCTGTTTCTTATCCGCTTCCTCTTTCATCTGATCTCGTACTTGTTCCGAAACCGATTCTGTAATACGCACATGAAAAATAGGTGTTTCCGCCTGATTGGCCAAAGGAATCTTATTATCACGAACTTCTACCCAATACTGAATTTCATCTCCCGGCCGATAACCGTGTTCGGCACAGTCCAGTTGAAAGGTCTCCGTTGAGTCCATTCCCAATTGCCGTCCGTCACCAAGTAAAATAGAACTGACAGGATCCGTATTCCGTTTCAGTACTAACCGCACAGAACCTAATCCAAAATCTGGATCGAAGGCCCTGACGACTATCGCCATCACACCATTGGCGGCAAGATCCATATCCTTAGCTGGTTGAAGAATTGATACTTCAGGGGATAAATCGGGAAATACTTTAATGGTATGAATGCTCGGTCGTGGATTGACTTGATTCCCTTTTGTACGAAAATCGATACGATAATTGCGATACTCATAGTCATCACCACCCAATTCCAGCACAAAGGATGCCTGTAACTGGCGTCCTGTCACCTTCATGGCAAGGTCCTGAACCACTTGATTGCCAAAATCAACCCTGGCTTTCTCCGGAACCACGTTCGTGCTTGCCGTAATCGAAACTTTGGTTCCTTCCAGTGCATCAATATCTGCCAGTGACGTTTCCTTCTTGTCTAACCCCGTATAGGAAGGATATTCGTATGTAACCTTTTCCACTCGTGCCGTTGGCGGAACCAGCACCTGAACCTGAAATGTTTCAGTCTTTCCATCTCCACCCGCTATAAAATAGCTAAAACTCTCCTGGACCCCATCAAGTGAATCGTTGGGCAGTTGCACCTGATAACGATTGGACTTTTCTATTTGCTTCATCGTTATAGGACGCTGAACGTGCTGCCGCGTATTGGTGGTCGTATAATACAACATAACCTTGTCAGGATGCGCACCATTAACGCGCAGAGAAACCATTACCTGCTCACCCGCATACACCTCTGCATCACCCGGTAAAATATCCATGAACACGGTCCGGGTAGGTGCGGTTATGTGCATAGGGGGAAACAGCACACGCCCGATAGAACTCCATGCATTCTTGGGAGACAACAGCATATAAACGCAATTCACTAACACCAATATCACAAAAAACCAGGAAATCGCGATCAACCGATCACGCTGAACCACTTGCTCCACTTGAATTTCTGAAAGATTAGATGCGGCTTGATACTCAACAGCCTCTGCAACAATTGGTGACAATTGACGACGACTACGACAAAGGTCCAGAAAATTGACCAAACTGTTTTTGAATTTTTGGTCGGAATTTTCAATGGCGCGCGCGGCGTAGTAGGGATGTACTTTTTTGACAACGGGAAGACTGACCTGGTGATTGAGCCAGGCCAGCCATCCTATTTTCATCAACCTGGGAAACAAGGGTAACAAAGCAGCCAATACCAGATAGCTTAGAAGTGAGAAGCTGAAACCGGCAAAAATGAGCCAACGACCGACCGTGGACAGCCCCCCCTTTACCATCCAGTGATCGATCAGAACGGAAAGCAACAAATACCCGAGAATCCCTGTCACGCAGATGATTATCGAAGAAAGTGTATCCACACTCCGAATCTGAGAGCGGGCTTTGCGAAGCTGGCGATCGATATATCGATCATAGTCTACAAATTCTCCTCTGGATTTCGCGGTATCCCCGACCTCCCGATTTTTTTGACTGTCGTCCTGTACCAGGTCAGCGGCCATGTCCGAACCTTTGCGAATATCCGAAAGTAATGCGTCCTACAGGATACCGGAACCTTCTACCATCAAAAGCAGAAGTATCTTTAATCCAAGTTCTGTCATTATCTCATTATAACTTTAACGATTTTCACTACACCAAAGAATTGATCCTAACTTTCACCTCTATTCCGATTGAACTCATTATCGGTCTCCTATCACAATCATCGCGGTACTCCCAAGGTTACCTTCAATGATTTTTCTTTCCCTCTGCGAAGGACCGTAACAGAAACGGTTTCACCCGCTTTGAAAATACGTAGCGCCGAATCAAAATCTTCAAGGCCGCCGATTTTTCGATCTCCGAGTTTTACTATGATATCCCCTCCCTTCAATCCGCCTTTTTCAGCAGGACTGTCCGCACTTACCCCCTGTATGGCATAACCTTTCACCTTTTTCCCAAAATCCGGAATGCTGCCAAAATATGGGCGAGCACCTCTAATTACCCGAGGCTTTGATACTACCTGAACATACTCAGGCCGGACGGGTTCTTCAGCCAACTCAACAACAAGATCTTCAATCACATCGACAATCCTACGAATACCGGTGACATTCACTTTTTCAACATCATCACTCGGGCGATGGTAATCCATATGATTGATGCCGCTAGAAAAATGGAGTACCGGTATTCCTCGGATGTAAAAACTTGTTGAATCACTCGCTCCGGAATCATCATCTAAAGCGGTCAGAACAAAGGCATGTTTAGCCGACAGGCGAGTCACTTTAGATTCCCACTGTTTTGCCGTACCGGTTCCCCACACAGTCAATTTGTCCTTGGTCAGCCGTCCGACCATATCGAGATTGATCATCGCGATGGTTTGGTCCAAAGGCACAATTGGATTCTGCATGTAATGGGACGACCCGATTATCCCCATCTCTTCGGCGGAAAAAGCGGCAAAAACCAGTCGGCGGGAAAGTGGTTTGTCCCGCGCATAAAAACGACGCGCCAGTTCCAGCAGGCCCGCCGTACCCGAAGCATTGTCATCTGCTCCATTGTGTATTTCAGTGGATCCATGCGCAAGTGATCCCACACCACCATATCCAAGGTGATCATAATGCGCACCAATTACAATCGTTTCTTCTGCCTTCGCCCCATCTCCATTCAGCACAGCAAGGACATTCTTGATATCACTTTCTTTTCGAACGATAGAGATCTCTCCGCTTAAACGCCAGCCATCCAACACTGCAGCCTGACTCTGAAGTAACACATCCGTTGTTGTTTCAATACTGGCTAGCGTCGTATTCAATGCACTCAATAGCAACCTGTCGACCACGCGCTGTGACACATGAATCAGAGGCATGGACTGCCCTACATTAACTCCAGTCCGATCGAAGGCCATCAGCGTTTCAACGGATGCGATGCTCCTTTGATCACGATCCAACGCATCCCATTTTTCCTTCAGGGAAGTTTCGTCTGACACAGCATCCACCAGACCACTGAATGCTTCTGAAAACAAGGCGTCACGGCTTCGTTCGAGTTGAGCCAGTCTAACATCCTGCTGCTGGCGACCAGAATAAGGATCGGAAACAAACAGTACAGCTCGAGCCCCTCGCTGATAGGCTGCACTCGCCTTACTGACCAATGCCTGGTGCCGTAACATGGCATGGCTCGAGAAAACTGAATGAGGATTATCTTGCTGGGGACCACGGCGCATGACCAGAACCACTTTACCCTCAAGATCGAGCCCTTCAAAATCATCATATCCTTCATCTGGAGCTTCAATCCCATATCCGGCAAAAACGATCTCCCCTTCAATGACTCCGTCTGTACCCAGTGTCAGTGGCACAAAGTCTGTACCCAATATCAATTTTTCAATCTCTCCGCCAGGGCCAACGAGCGTTAAGTGATTGGTGTCTCCTAACTCGGCATCCACGGTCAGTTGAAATTTTTGAATTTGCACAGCTTTGGCAAATGACTTCCCCATGGCGGCGCGGTTTATTTGCTCAGATATGTAATCGGCGGCGATATCCAGTCCGCGTGTACCAACTCCCCGACCTTCCAGTTGATCGGAAGCCAGAAAAGCAACATCTTTATAAATACGGCGTTCTTTGCCAGAAGGATCCGAGCCAAATGAAACTGAAACACTGACCAGAAGACAGAATACCCATGACAAAACACGAGCCGTTGAAATACCTTGAGCTCTATAGAAACACATCCGGTGGTCCTTTGCGTTAAAGGAGTTTTATCAGAACAAGAGCCATTCTATCTAATAAGATGACTGCAATCCGTACAACCTCATCACGATCCTGCTAATCGCCTCAAGCATAATTTTCAACTATCACTGCCATCCGTCAAAACGAACATGACAAGTGAATACTTCCTGTCTGTCATTTTGTCCACTACCTAGTTTTAGCAGGCACTCACGCCCTGACCAAACCTGCCTCAACTAAGGTGGCATCGTGTTTTACCACTGATCTGCCTGACATCTCTGATACATTGTTTCCCAAGCTTGCGGGTAGGACTAAAAGTCCCTGTCCCTGTATCGTGTGGTTGGTTCTAATATATTAAATACTGACGATTGATGTAGATCAGTACCCCTGAAAAGTCAGTGTAATCCGCAGATTTCAATCTAAAATCTGTACCTCACCGTGACTCAGCACAATCGTTAATCCGGATAGCCATACAAGAAATGATTTAAAGAACAGAACACAAGAACTCGATCTGCAATTTTCACAAAGGAAATTATCTCGTGCCACAACCTCCCCTCTTCGTTGTTACCGCAGGTATCGACCAGGGAAGAAGATTTGAATGCAAAACCCCTGTCACGGGTATTGGCCGTGATCAGACTAACAAAATATGTTTGTTAGACACGGAAGTTTCTAGACGTCATGCTCGTTTTGTGCAGAACAATACGGGATTTCGTATTATCGATCTGAGTAGTGCCAACGGGACTTATGTAAATGGCACATCGATTAACGAATCCGAACTGTTTTCCGGTGACCGCCTGCAGATCGGCCAAACGACACTTTTGTTCACCACGCCAACAGACCATTCTGATCTGGCAGATAAAATATCGATGATCAGCAGGCGAGAAACACGTGAACCATCCCAAATCATCCATTCGATCGACCATGGACAAGGCAGCCGCCTCCTGAACGATCCCACACAGGCGGGTAGCCCCTGGTTGACACAGGCCCTCACAAACCTCGACATCCTGTTTCAAACTGTTCGTGAAGTCAGCCGGACTCTGGATATCCGCCAACTCCTGAGCACCATCCTCAATCTGATCTTCCAGACGGTGAAGGCAGATCGTGGGTGTGTGCTACTCCACAATGAATCTACAAATGATTTTTCTCCATGCTGCGTACAGTTTCGTGATGGGATAGATACGCGCACAACGATCAACATCAGCCAAACCATTATTGATCACGTTCTGAAAACCGGCGAAGGAGTCCTTACTAGCGATGCACTCGGAGATTTCAGCCCTTCTCAAAGCATTCTTCAATCCGGTATTCGTGAAGCTATCTGTGTCCCGATGCAAGGCCGCCACAATCTGGTCGGATTAATCTACCTGGATGTAAACACGCCCACACAGGCCTCCACTCCCTCTCACGAAAACCGTCTCACCGAAGAACATCTGAAACTCCTGATCGCGATAGCACTCGTCGCCGCAATGGCCGTTGAAGATACACGTTACTACAAAGCCATGGTCCAGTCTGAAAAACTGGTAGCCGTCGGTCAAACGATCGCCCACCTAAGTCATCACATCAAGAATATCCTTCAAGGGATTCGCGGTGGAAGCTACCTGATAGATATCGGTCTCAAAGAACACGACGAACTCAAAATGCGTCAAGGATGGAATACCGTAGAAAAGAATCAGGACAAGATTTATGACATGGTCATGGACATGCTGAGTTTTTCTACGGAACGTCAACCCGCATTGGTACCCAGCCAGCTCAACACCATCATTCAGGACGTTATTGAACTGACTCAACCGAGAGCCGAGAAATGTAACACTACTATCACCTTTTCTCCGGACAGGGCTCTTCCAGAGGGACTTTTTGATCCAGATGGCATACATCGAGCAATCCTGAATCTGATAACCAACGCGATCGATGCAGTCGAATCCAAAGACCGTGGAAAAATCGATATCACAACAAAGCACCACCTCCATAAAACACCTATTATGGAGGTGACTATTTCAGATGATGGAATAGGGATTCCCGAGTCCAGACTGGAAAATATTTTCACTCCCTTTGCATCCGACAAGGGCGCGCGAGGCACCGGATTAGGTCTTCCTGTATCGAAGAAAATTGTCGAAGAACATGGTGGCTCAATATCTGTAACAAGCGGAGACCATGAAGGGGCCACCTTTGTTCTACAGATTCCTGTCAAACCCACATAACACAATGGTGTACTGCTACCAAGAGTACCCGCATGCCCGATGTTTCCCTTCCCTCATCAGTTAAATAATGAACTTATAGATTCGTCATAATTTGTTCAGCATTAATAGCACGATCCAGAAACCAACTGGCTCCCGTCAAAAACGGATGATCCCAATCATCTATCGGCCCCCTTGAGTACCCCTTGTCGAAACGCTACGATGCGTCAGGCCCAAACCAACTCTTAACCGTGTGATTCCTCTCCAGCTTACAGGCAGCCTCCCATGTCCCTCCCTAAACTTTCCTTCTCGACATTAGCCTGCCCGGATTGGTCTTGGGAACAACTGCTGGAAGCAGCACGTGAATACCACTACGATGGCGTAGAAATTCGATTCCTTTCCGGTGACACGGATCTATTAGAGGCGGACGTTTTTCTACCGAAAAACCATGAACGCACACTCACCGATCTCCACAAATCCGGTATTTCAATTGCAGGTATTGCTTCATCCGTTCACTTTGACGACCTGGACCCGAAAAAACTCGATCATGAACTGCAAACCGGTCAAGCTTACATTGAACTCTGCCAACGTCTGGGCGTTCATGTACTGCGCGTCTTTGGAGATGCCTTTCCAGAACCTGGTTTACGTGAACAGATAATACACCAGGTAACTGAAAGCCTGCAGTCACTGGGAGAATTTGCTGAAAACCGTGATGTTCAGGTGGTCCTCGAGACACATGGTGATTTCTCTGACTCAAAAAACATTGCAGCCGTTTTTAATAATATCCGTTCCCCGTCGATTGGTGTTCTGTGGGACACCCATCATCCCTGGCGATACCTTGGCGAACACCCGGCCAGCACTTTTGACCTTATCGGCCACTGGGTACAGCACACGCACTGGAAAGACTCGGTCACCATTCCACAGAAAGAAGCCGTCCCTGAGTCCTCAGAGGCAGCCGCCATCGCGCACCAATTAATGAGTGGACATCGTCACGCGAACTATGTCCTGTTTGGAGAGGGCGAATTCCCGGCTTTTGACGTACACCGATTGTTAATCGACAACGATTACTCTGGATGGTATTCGCTAGAATGGGAAAAGGCCTGGCACCCGGAACTGGAGTCCCCGGAAATTGCACTGCCCCAATTTTCTCAACAAATGCGAAACCTGTTCACAAAAGAATGAACCCTGTTTTTCTGAGGCATTCCTGAAACGGTGGCATACTTCCATGGGCGTAAACTTAAAAAATCAAGTGGGAATTATCGTTGGTGCATCCAGTGGAATGGGTGCCGCAAGTGCGGTGTTGCTGGCCCAAAAAGGAATGGCTGTCACACTTGCCGCGCGATCCGGACCATCTCTCGCTTCTCTGGAGGAACAGATTCGAAAAACCGGTGGCGAAGCATCTGTCTGTCAGACAGATGTTACGCAGCGTGATAATATTGAACAGATGATTCAACATACACAACAAAAGTACGGCAGGATCGATCTTCTCCTGTACGCAACCGGCACCAACATTCCAGATCGTGCCCTTCCCGATCTGCTTCCTGAAACCTGGAACATGATGATCGAAACCAATTTAACCGGCGCGTTTCACTGTACACAACTTGCTCTTCCCTACATGCGAAACCAGAAACAAGGGTTGCTCATTTATCTTTCCACGGCTGCCGTTGGCCATGCCGACATTTCTGGCGTCAGTTATCAAGCAAGTAAACATGGACTCAGTGGACTGGCACGGGGAACTGCGATTGAGGAAAAAAACAACGGTATCCGTACCACTATCATTTTTCCAGGACTTACTGACACGGCAATCCTGAAACGCAGACCTGTCCCTACTGATCCAGAAATCATTGCCAAAGCGATGCAGCCAGAAGATGTCGCTGAAGCGGTCACCTATGTCGCCCAACTCCACCCACGTGTCGCCATTCCGGAACTTTGGTTAATGCCATCGCAACTGCTTTAGCAGCCGTCATGACATAGTCCGAGCTTTTGCCAGTTCCGTAACACTATCAACGACTACAGCCGAATTTCACTCTACTGAGAACTTTTTAGTTTTGTGCCGTACTCCCTGTTTCATTGCCCAGGTACTCCAGAACCTGGTCCGCCGTGACTAGACCAAGCATGCGATCTCCTTCCAGTACCGGCACGGATACCCCGGGACTTTGATCCAGTTTTTCCAGAACCCGCTGCATCGAATCCTCTCTTTTAATAACGGGATAATCCACACGCATGATATTTTTGATGGATATATCGGATCCCAAATCCGGAACTCGTAACAAAATATCTCGGCGACACAACAGCCCCCTTATCGCTCCCTGATCAATCACTGGAAAATCCTGCTGTTCTCCACGTGCCAACTCAATTCTCGCCAGACTAACCGAATCATCGGGATGAAAAACCCGACATTGAGTAGACATCACCTGATCAACAATGCTACGGGCTCCAGAAAAACCAGAGCTTGTCTTTGCCGATTCACGGCCTGCACCCACAAAAACAAAGACTCCTATTAACATCAGAACATATTGTCCAATCCAAAACCCCGTAGCCACAAAGAACACAGCCATCAACCTACCTAAAAAGACAGCCACGCGTGTTGCGTTGTGATAGGTCAGCCAGAAGGCCAGCAGTGACCGTAATACCCTACCGCCGTCCATAGGAAATGCAGGCAACAGATTAAACAGCAGAATAACCACATTCACACTCAAAAGACCTGTCAACCAGTCGAAATCCCAAAACGGGCCAGATCCCAAGGTGTCCTCGATCGGAAAAGAATATCTGAAAACAACCCATGGCAATAGAACCAGAACAATTACAACATTCACCAGAGGTCCGGCCAAAGCAACCACCAGCTCCTGAGAAGGCTTCTCCGGCATCCTCTCCAAACGTGCTACCCCACCAATAGGTAACAGGGTAATATCATGTGTCCGGATCCCAAAATATTTGGCGGCAAATGCATGCCCTAGTTCATGAAGCAGTACACACACAAAAACAGACAGCAAGAAACTCACCATACCCACAGCAGCAGAAATTCCTCCGCTCTGGTAAGGCTCCCAGGCCAGAAACGCAATAAACAGAGGGAAGGTGATATGGATATCAAAACCAATTCCCGCTACTTTTCCCACTCGCCACGAACCCTTCATCCAATCACTCCGCAAACCTTCACTCTTGTTTACCTGAAAAGACTTTTTCCGGGTACATCCAATAGCCACAGCGCATTCTGAAATTCCCTTTACATTCGAACTTATCCTGATTCAACCGATAAACAGTTTTGGATTAATTCACTGATTTGCCGACAGGTGAATCCTCTAAAAAGGATATTCTTTCGGGCTGTGGTTTTTCCCTTCACAATTTCAATTTGAGACCTTTTTACAGTCAGTTTCTCACTCAACATTCTGATAATTGCCTTATTCGCTTTTCCTTTGTCAGGAACGGATGTTACCGAAATTCTTAAGACGCCATTGTGTATGCCTATAATCCGGTCCTGACGTGCCACTGGCTGTGCTTTAACTGCCAGCACACACCCTTCAGCTCGAGGATGTAGCTCAATCGATGGGTTCAAAGAGATCATCCCAAATTGTTCCATACCTCTATCCCGCTTAAACCGGTGCTTCTCTCTCTCCCGTAGCGACATTACCATCACGAGATTCCAATCCTCGAAACAGTGCACTGCCAATACGCAGGTGTGTTGCTCCTTCTTCGACTGCAATTTCAAAATCATTCGTCATGCCCATGGATAAGTATTTCATACTCTCCTTACATCCCATCACGGTGTGTAATTCATCGCGTAACTGCCGCAAAAGGCGAAAACTGGCACGAACTTCTTCTTCATCGTCTACCCAGGCTGCCATACCCATCAATCCAGCAACTTGAACGTGCCGGGCTTCCATTATCTTCGGCCCATCCTTACGGAGCGTCTGTGGATCCCAACCAGACTTGCTTGCTTCACCACTGACATTGACCTGAAGCAACACCTGAACCGTACGGCCTCGCTTGTCCGCTTCCGTTTCAATCGTTCGGAGCAAACGCGAACTGTCTACCGAATGAATAAGTTCTGCATACTCCAGCGTTCTCGATACTTTATTTCTCTGTAGATTTCCGATCATGTGCCAGCGTACCGGATCCGGTAGATTGTCCGCCTTTCGCCACATTTCCTGGGGCCTATTTTCACCCAGATGTGTCACTCCATTTTCAAACAAAATCGCCGCTTGTGCGACATCGACCTTCTTGGTAACAGCCACCAAAGTAATGTCACCTGGATCTCGTCCCGCCCGATTTGCTGCGTCATCGATACGTTTTTGAACCTGTCTGAGATTCTCAGAAATCACGTCGCACATTGCTGCTCTGGGAATATTATCTATCGTATTTCTCCCGATTCTTGGAATCGCTCCTACGAATATGAGTGGAAAGCACATCCAGCAGATGGCAGCCAACTTATGTTAACCAGAATCATTGGGGGATCAAAACTCGGTTGTACCCTTTAATCCCACTTCTTTTTACCGTGGCTAATCGACTCTCAACCAAGGAGTGACTTCCCCATCGGAGCCAAATTGTCCTACAACAAATTCGTGATTTGTCTGATAACCTAGTAACGCTCGAACACCCCGTCTAGACAGGCTCCGATACACAAGATACTGATCTTCCCGGGTGCATTGAATACGATACCCAACAGCTGTTTCCAAGGTCACCTTTCGACGATTCTCAGTAACCGTCAACGGAGACCAGCTCATGTCCAATGATGACAGATCATCGCGCCAACTCCACAAAACAGGGGCATAAAGACGTTGTTGTCCTTCTTTCAGTTTCAGAGACACCCTATTCTGGTTTGCTGATAACTCGCCTCGGGAACGTATGGTTTTCCATTGTGGCAAACTTAAAGGTACCACACAAATACCTTGCCCAGAGGAATTTCGAATCCATGACAATCGGGAATCACGCGCAGTAGAAAAGCTCCATTCGGAACTCAGACAAACATCGCTTTCGTAAGTTAAGTCTAGCCCTTTGGGGGCCTTCACCACATCACTCAACAACAGAAACTGCGCATCACAGGCCATTACCACCTGTCTTTCCACCGTAATACCCTTATCCAGGCGTTGCTGTAACTCCAGAAAAATTAAGTTGTCATCGTCATCCACCCAGCAAACGGACTCAAACTGCCTGGTCGGAGAGATCTCCTTGCCGTTAACGGAAATGCGTCCCCCCCAAGGACCTGTAAATACAGGAACTCCTCGACACCACCATTCCACTTCACAAGGGTCACGATCAAAACGAACGCGTAGCTGGGTCTCGGTGGATGACCACCCTGGTCGTAACAGTGCCATTTTAGACAAGTTGGAACAGAAACTTGGAGGAGGTACCGGCACAGAAGAAGCCATGACCGTTCCATGCTGATCGTTCTTCAATAAATGTAGCGATGATTTCAGCTCCGGAGTCGCCGTCCTTTCAATTGTGGTCTCCAGAAAAGACACAGAAGGGTTCGTACTGTTGCGGTTGTTCTTTTGGGATTTTTTCTGACTGGTGAATAATTGTTCTTTTACGAGTTCCTGGCCAGGACACAACCGGGAACCTCTCACTTCCCATGACAATCGCAAAACATGCAATAACAAAGCCGACCAACGGCTAGTCATTCGGACAGGAAAAACACGGGTATCATGTAACGTGGCCAACCACAAACAACGGGCAAAAGAAAGAACCAATTCCATGAGTTCCGGCACATATTCCGGCCGTGGGACACCATGACGATCCGTTAATATCCGCAATCCCTGAGTAAGTTTTTTCCTAGAATAGCTGCGTAAATGTCGACTCAACTTCAATTCTGGAAACAGCATTGAAAAAATCCACGGAACTTCACCATGACGATAGATCCACGTAAGTAACCCATAGCCTTCAGGTGGCGCATCACAGGATTCCACAAGATTCACTAATTGAGTCATTGCGTGCTTCATCAAGCAAAACCACGATTCCGTGCTTTCTTTTTCCCACGGACAGGACAATTGGTCGAAGATCAGCAGTAAATCACACAGCCTTTGTTTTCTGTTTGAGCTGGTCGTTGCCGTATCCTGGAACCATTTTGACAGCTTTTGTTTTCTTGCTTTTAGATCCAGGCGTTGCAACTGTTTTTTCGAGGCGTTATTGACGTCCCTGGATGTTTCTGCATTTTGCAAAATATCTTGGTAGGGGTTCCCCGAAACGAGGGTTGAACCCAGCTGGAGGAGTGGATCACGAACCCTCAATGATTGAATAAAAGAATCGGAAAAACGATCCAGCCTGCCATCCATAAGAGCCTTGTGGCAATCCAGCGGCACCGCTCTGATCAAACGGAACAAATCCAGATCCGTACGCTTATTATCATTTCTTCCGATCAATGAAAACGCCCTATCGTTAACAGCGTGGGTTCATGAATACAGAACAAACCTCCATGGTCCTGCTCATTGCCCTCGCAACGCCGTGATCTTTGGAATCAACTGTCTGACAGCACGCGCACGGTGACTTAAATGATGTTTCACTCGAAGACCGAGCTCTGCAAACGTCTGATGATATTCCTGAATCAGGAAGAAGGGATCATATCCAAATCCCTGATCCCCCTGTGGATGTCGAGTAATACGTCCATGACAAACCCCTTCGGCAGTCAGTACAACCTGGCCTTTGGGATCGCTCACTGCCATCGAACACACATAATACGCATCACGATCCGAATCCTGTAGCGACTCCATTTCCCGCATCAGTTTATCATTATTTTTCTGATCAGTAGCATGTTCACCTGAATAACGCGCTGAAAAAATTCCGGGACGACCATCGAGAGCTGAAACCGCCAGGCCACTGTCTTCACCCAAAACCCATTCGTCCAGTGCACAGGCAATCTCCGTCGCCTTTATAGCTGCATTTTCAGCAAAGGTTCTTCCGGTTTCCTCCACCTCTGGATAACCTGGATACTGGGACAAGGTAGCGAGCTCCATTTTACAAGGAGACAACAAGTCGATTAACTCTTCGCCTTTCTTCAGATTTCCCGTTCCCAATACCAACAGGTTCCATTCTTCGGCCATCGTTCTCCTTTAACCTTCCACACAACGCGAATACTAAGCAAGTTATCGCGGCTTAGACGTTACCCCGCCCAAACGTTAAATCTGTGCTCGAAACACGGCAAACACACTTCTCCAGACCAGCTGATCCCGATCGATCCAACCCGTTGTTTTACCAAGAATGCACGATCTCTTCAGCTCGGCGTCTCCCTTTAAGCAGACATTCTTTATGCCATGGTTTAACGACTGTGTTTTAACCCGGTGTAGTACCCTCGGCACACACTTTCGTAAAGTACCCCAGACATCAGTCCTGCATATCCGAAAGACGATACTTGGTCTCACCGCCTACGATTGTCATATATGCTCGCCCGCTGACTTCCCATCCCTTGAAGGGGCTGTTTCTACTTTTGGAATGGAACTTTTTCGGATCGACCGTCCAAGGCACATCAGGATCAATAATCGTCACATCTCCATCCACTCCGTTCTGGAGGGTGCCTTTGTTGATTCCCAGCAGTTTCGATGGATTGATGGTCAGTTTCTCAATCAACGCAGGCCAACTTAAATGCCCCGGTTCAATCAAAGCTCGAATGCAAATTGGAATTAGTGTTTCCAACCCCATAACTCCAAAAGGTGCATGATCGAGTTCCTTCATCTTCTTTTCAACGGCATGTGGAGCATGATCCGTCGCAATCACTTCTATCGTACCATCAACCAGCCCCTCAATAATCGCTTCCACATCAGAGGCGGCACGCAAGGGTGGGTACATAATAAAATCTGAATCGAAACGCTCCAGGCATTCGTCTGTAAGAATAAAATTATGCGGCATTGCCTCCGTAGTAACCGATATCCCGCGACGACGGGCATTCCTGACCAAATCGACCGTACCCGCTGTGGAGGCATGCAGAATATGCAACCGACCACCAGTTAATTCAGCCAAAGCAATATCTCGATTCACCATGATCTCTTCAGCCACTGCCGGTAAACCAGGTAACCCCAGTTTCAGAGAAACATCACCCTCGTGCATCACACCACCTACGGTGAGTTCTTTAATCTCGCAATGACTGAAAACTGCTTTATCTAGCATCAAGGCATATTCCAGGGCACGCCGCATCAACTGTGAATTGCTGACGGGATCTCCATCATCGCTGAATGCCACAGCCCCTCCTTCGACCAATCCTCCCATTTCGGCCAGTTCCTGACCACTTCGTCCTTTGCTGACAGTTCCAATTGGATATACATTTGCCTTTGCGGCGCGAGCAGCCTGCAAATAAATAAATTCCGCCGCTGCTTGATTATCGAGTGCAGGCTCGGTGTTGGGCATACAGGCCATGGACGTGACTCCACCGGCAACCGCCGCAGCGGTTCCCGTGGCGATCGTTTCATCCTCTTCACGTCCGGGTTCACGTAAATGAACATGCATGTCGACTAATCCAGGACATACGATTTTCCCTTTCGCATCAACGATCGTATCCGGTTCCGAAACGGGGATATCGATACCTTCAACCTTGCCGTCGCAAAGCACTAGATCGGCCACCCGATTAATCTGTTGACTTGGATCAATTATCCGACCTCCCTGGATCAACAGTTTTGACATACTCGATACCACCTTACAAACAACGACCACTAACCAGAGTTAACACAGCCATCCTTATTGCAAGGCCATTGGTGACCTGATCAAGGATGACAGAATGGGATCCGTCGGCAACATCCGGCGTCACCTCAACACCACGATTGATAGGTCCGGGAGCAAGAATCAGAACGTTGTCTTTGGCACATTCCATACGCTCCCGATTAACTCCAAAAAGGTGTGCATATTCATGAATCGAAGGGAAAAGACCCGTTCGCTGACGCTCAAATTGGATACGCAGCAGGTTCAAAACATCACATCGCGGCAAAATGGTATCCAGGTCATGACACACTTCGACTCCAAAATCCTGCCAACGACGAGATACCAGTGTGGTCGGTCCACAAATGACCACATGGGCTCCCAAGGTACGCAAACCCCATATATTCGATCGTGCAACACGACTATGAGCAATATCTCCAATAAGCGCTACCGTCAATCCTTCAAGTGAATCCTTACGTTCCCATATCGTGAACAGGTCAAGAAGCCCCTGAGTCGGATGTTCATGAGCCCCGTCCCCCGCATTGATAACACTGGCTTCTATGTTTTCGGCCAACAAATGGGCCGCTCCCGGAGTCGCATGTCTGACAACGACGATTTCTACACCCATCGCCTCAATGTTGCGTGCCGTGTCAATGAACGTTTCACCCTTGACCAGACTTGATCCGCTGCCGGAAAAATCAACGATATCTGCGCGAAGTCGTTTCGCCGCAAGACTGAAGGATGTGCGAGTCCTCGTTGACGCTTCAAAAAACAGATTTCCAACACAGATTCCGTCTAAAGCATCAAACTTTTTCACACCATCTGCCATGCGCTGCTTAATTTGCTTGGCCAGTGAGAAAATGATCAATATCTGGTCACGATCAAGATGCTCAAGCCCTAATAAATGCTTTTGAGTCCAGGTGTTTTCGGACACGTCTCACATTCCATTCCTGTAAAGTTTCCCATCCAGTTCCGACGGCAATCCGAGTATCCGTAAAGGATCCCATCGGCCTTTCTGTCCGATCATTGTAGAGACCTGAACGAATATTCTCAATCGCACTGAGAAAGTAAGGTCCTCTTATCTAGAATTAACGATATCTCCCGGTCTATGAAATCATCTTCCAGACCCTCGTTCAGCTGGCTATCTGAACGCCGGTCAAACCATTACTACAGAAAAGATTATTTTTTCCAGTAGCAGGAGTGTTCCAAGTTCTTCATCATATCGATTAAGAGACATGAATAACAACTCGCATAAGAATAACAACTTGCACAATAGGACTGGAAAATCATCCTATGCTTAGCTCCATCCGACACATCGCAGGACTCGTTGTTTTGTTCATCATTACATCACCTGCCCACGCCCATTTCATCTTTGTCAGTATCGGTCCGTTTGCCGAGGGCGGGCGTTATGCAGAAGTCTACTTCAGTGCGGAAGCAGAAGCCGGTGATCCACATTTCGTTGAAAAAATCAAACACACGCAATTATGGTTTCAAACAAAACCTGGAAATTTTCAACCACTAGAAGTGCATCCCGCAACCGACCGTCTGCGTGCAATGCTGCCGAGTAGCAAAGCACATAGCGTTGTGGGTTTCTGCCAATACGGTGTCGTTCGCCGTAACGTCCCTTTCCTGCTGCGGTACTACCCGAAAGCTGTTTCCGGGTCTCCCGAAGTGTTAAACAACTTGAAACCATTCCCGAAAATTGCATTTGAAATTACCGCTTCTTTCGACCAGAAACAGATCTCTTTTCGCGCGCTGCGTAACGGAAAAACCGTCAAAACAACCTCCTTTTTCACGATTGATTCCAACCTTCATAACGAGCAGCTCTTCACAGACTCATCGGGAAAAACCACCTGGACACCTCCCGGGCCCGGACGCTACTCCATTTACACTTCGCAAGTTCTCCCGCAATCGGGAGAATCCGACGGAAAACATTACACGGAAATCCGTGAATTTGCCACATTAGCGTTTCACTGGCCAATGGTTGATGCGTCTTCAGATAACGAAGCGGTAACACTCTTTGAAGAAGCGATTCAAGCCCGTGCCCAATGGAACGAATTCCCCGGATTCAAGGCAAACATCACCGCCACTATAAATGGGAACACTTTTCGAGGCAGCACTACCGTCTCAGCTACCGGAAGCACTCAATCAGACATGGGTGCAAGCCAAGCCGAGTCGTGGGTAAACAGTCAACTTCAATCGATTGCTCTGCATCGGGGTGCCGGAGACCAAAACAGCAGCAACCCGGTTCGACTTCGATTTGCGAATCAGGATAAGGAACATCCACTTGGACGATTGTTGACTGTCTCTGGAGGAAGATTCGCATCTAGTTACCGTATCCGTGACAAGCAAATTCTGATTGTGAATCGTGCACTTGCAAGACAAAATCTGACGATTCGCGTACTGGCCAATGAACTTAACACGGAAAGGCAATTTCTTCCTCAAGTCTACACCGTCCAGTATTGGGACCATCTCACAGGTGCAACATCCCGATGCGAAACAGTACAAAATCGCTGGAAACGTGTGGGGAATTGGGACTTGCCCGCAGACCAAATTGTAACCGTGGCAACCCCTGAAGGGCTGGAAACACGACAATTCACTCTTAAACATCATGAACTTTTATCGCCCTAAGTAACCAATGACAGATGGATTAGCCCTGCTGGGAAGCAGGTACTAAATCTCTCCTGCGCCTATGGAGGAAGCTATGTCTACGGACGTCAATCCGATCAATTCCAGCTCTGAAAAATCCGAGCCAACAGCCCTCAGTCCACTTATTGCGACTGAAAAAACTATTGAGGAATCCTCGCTACGTCAAATATTCATTCGAGCCCAAATGACGGACTTCGTAAAAAATCCACTCGTCATGCAGCGTGCTGATGGAGTCCGCTACTGGGACATCCACGGCAAAAGTTATTTGGATGCACTTTCAGGAATTTATGTTGTCTCAGTTGGCCACAACAACCGTCAGGTCATTGATGCCATCAAGAAACAAATGGATACCCTGCATTTCTCTCCAGTCATGCACGGCACCAATCCATTGGGAATCCAGCTGGCAAACCGACTTGCTGAGCTGGCACCGGGTGACTTGAGCGCAGCCAAACTACTCTGTGGTGGATCAGAAGCCACAGAAGCTGCCATAAAAATGGCACGTCAATATCACAAATTAACAGGCAACCCGACCAAATATAAGATCCTGTCCCGTTATCAATCCTGGCATGGTTCTACATTGGGATCTCTTTCCGCTTCCGGTTTAAAGGCCCGTCGCGCGGTCAATGAACCCCTGGCCGGTGGGTTTATCCATGTCTTTCCCCCGACTTGTTACCGTTGTCCTTTTGACAAACAGTATCCGGACTGTTCCTTGACCTGTGCGAAATTGATCGATGATGTCATCGAAATGGAAGACTCTGACACCGTGGCGGCACTCATTGTTGAACCGATCGGACACACCGGCGGCATCATAGATCCTCCGAAAGAATACCTTCCTCAGTTGCGGGAAATCTGTGACCGGCATAACGTACTTTTGATTTTCGATGAAATCATCACGGGAATGGGACGAACAGGCCACCTATTCGCAGCCGACACGTTTGGTGTTGTTCCAGATTTATTGTGTCTTGGAAAGGGTTTAAGTGGAGGATACGCACCGATCTCAGCCCTGCTGTGCCGACGCCCGATAGCAGACGCTTTTTGGGGTGATTCTGAAACCAACCCTGGATTTGTAGAGGGACATACTTTCGAGGCCAATCCCATTTCCTGTGCCGCCGGTCTGGCAACCTTACAGGAAATTATCGATCGAGACCTGTGTGCTAACGCGCGAAGCATGGGCAGTCTTCTTCGTAAGAAGCTTGAGGGATTGAGTCGCCACGGGATTGTGGGTGATATTCGCGGTAAGGGATTGTTCCTTGGAATCGAATGGGTTCAGGACATTCCTTCCAAAAAACGTTTTGATCCTCCCATTGGGGTTGAGATTGGTCGCAAAGCACTGGAAAACGGATTGTTGACCCGTTTCGATCCACACTGGATTGCTGTCGGACCTCCCCTGATTGTAAATGAAGCAGAGATTGACGAGATTGTCGATATTTTGGACCAGAGTATTGTTGAGGTTCTGGCAGATCGTTAACAACCTCCAGATTCATACCTCCCAAACCGCCCTTAAAACATAGAAGGACCGTAATCGAATCCAGTCAACCGTCCTACTAATCGACTATACGTTAGAATCGTTTTACCTGTAATGATTATACGATTTCTTCGATTGCCATTTGACGGATCAACCGTTTAACGATCCCGACAGTTCCTTCACTGACCCACTCTTCACTGACCGCCTCATGACTACCCCTTATTTTGATCCCGAATTGTGTCGCAGTCACTTTCCTGCTTTGAATCGATCGATCGACGGATCACCCGCCGTCTATTTTGATGGTCCTGCGGGAAGCCAGGTCCCCGAGATGGTTGTGGCCGCTATTTCGAATTATTTGCTATACAGTAACGCGAACATAGGTGGTGCTTTTGAAACCAGCGTGGAAACTTCTCAAATCATACACCGGGCCCAGCAATCCCTTGCAGACTTGATTGGCGTGAAGGACGAGAACTGCATCGTATTTGGTGCCAACATGACATCGTTGACACTTTCCCTAAGTCGTGCTCTATCGAAAGAATGGCAGCCTGGTGATGAAATCATCGTGACAGACCTCGATCATGACGCCAACATCACCCCCTGGACACTGGCTGCCAAGGATGCTGGAGCGACTATCCATCATCTTGGAATACACAACCAAGACTGTACTCTGAATCTAGATCAGCTGAGTGAACGATTAACACCGCGAACGAAACTCGTGGCGGTGGCTGCTGCGTCCAACGGCACGGGAACCGTTAACCCGATTAAGGAAATTACCCGTCTTGCCCACCGGGTCGGAGCCCAGGTGTTCGTCGATGCTGTACACTTCGCCCCTCATCGCTTAATGCACTTTGATATGTGGGACATCGACTTTCTAGCCTGTTCCACCTACAAGTTCTTTGGGCCTCACCTAGGTGTACTTTGTGGTAAAAGAAACTTGCTTGAACGGCTGCCGGTATACAAAGTTCGCCCCTCACCGGAAACGGTTCCGGACCGATGGATGACCGGAACGCAAAGCTACGAAGCCATTGCCGGAGCGCATGCTGCAGTTTCTTATCTGGCTGCACTTGGACAACGACTCGTCCCCGAATCTCAGACCCGCCGTGAATGTCTGTCAAATGCCTATGCTGGAATATCGGATCACGAACAGACGCTGGTAAAGGAACTTCTTGAACGTCTTATGGCCATGCCTGAAGTCCAGATTTACGGCGTGACCAGTCCCGATGCAATGCACATGAGGCTTCCAACCGTTCTGTTCACACATCGTAACTTTGAAGCGTCCGCCATAGCTTCGTTTCTCGCAGCGCACGGCGTCTTTGTATGGTCAGGGCACCATTATGCCTTAAGGCTTGCTGAAAAACTCAGTCTGCTTCCACAAGGTGCCGTACGTGTCGGACTGCTGCACTACAATACCGCACAGGAAGTTCACCGTTTCGCTGACCTTCTAACCGACATGGCATAACCCGTTTTTCCGATCGACTGTATGTCTCTACACTCTATCCGTTGGAAAACTGTTCAATGAATAAAGCATTTGTTCGAGAACCCGATTCAACAAACGAACGTTGTCCTGATTGTGGATCACATGGTCGAACAGTCGGCTCAACGGTCCTAGACAAGTATGTCCGTACCGAGAGTCGGGAATCGCTTGGCGAAACCGCAAGTTTCTGTACCAATGCAAAATGTGACATCGTCTATTTTGATGTTTTTGAACGGTGTATTCGAACCGCTCAAATGATTCATTCGGTGTATCCCAAAGATCACAGTGCTCCCATTTGTGCCTGTTTTCAGTTAAAAGAATCAGACATTGATCTCGACCTTGAAGACGGCCAGCCCACCCGGGTACGACAGTTGTTAACTCAGGCAGAGTCTCCCGAGGCACGCTGTGCAGAATTAGCCGCAGACGGACATTCTTGTGTTTCAGAAGTGCAGAAATACTACCTAAGCCGTTCAAACAAAACACCTTATGAAAAATAACGATTTTTCCTATCTGTTTTTGCTCTCATTTTCGCTACTCTTTGTTGAGAATCCCTATAAAGGCAGCCTCTAAAAGGCGAAAAGTCATTGGGTATTTATTAGCGTTTACAGGAACATTTACACTTGAAGGGGTTAGCTATGTCGACAGGTGGTAGCTCCGCACCGAAACCATTAACCAAAACTCAGATCATCCAGGCACTTGCGGAACGCTCTGGTTTATCTAAGAAACAGGTTGCAGATCTGTTTGAACAACTCTCTGGCCTGATCGGCGAAAGTCTTCAGAGTTCTGGTGTATTCGCAGTACCCGGACTTATGAAGATTAAACGTGTCCAGAAAGATGCCACACCGGCTAAATTTGGCGTACCTAATCCTTTCCGTCCAGGTGAGACGATGGACGTTGCGGCCAAGCCGGCGAAAAACATCGTCAAAGTCCAGCCGCTTAAAGCCCTCAAAGAAATGGTGTAAGGCCGGATAAGTTATCCTTTTCGTTAAAACTTAACGGGGGCGGTGCGCGCCTGCTAGCTCCCTTGATGTGTTAAGCCGGTCGGGTAACGCAGCCGCCGATAATCCGGCACGAAGTGATTGGGGGTTGCATCAAGGAAATTACTGTTATGGCTAGTTTGCCTTCAACCGTCTCGAATCAACTGTGGACGTTCTACGGATATCGATTGAAACGTATTCTGACACTGTTGCCCGTGCTGGTAGCGGTGGTCTGGACAGGTCTATACCTCACTCAAGACACGCCTGGTGGCGTCAACCCCGTCGATGAAATTACCGTAAGTACTCGGACAGCTGATTTAATTACAACGACAGCGGCTCTACCCGAGATCACCAATGATAACTGGCCTTGGTGGAGAGGTCTGCACGGCACAGGCATCGCGTATGATCAGGACATCCCGACGTCATGGAGTACCACCGAAAACGTCCTTTGGCAGACTTCTGTTCCAGGTCGTGGGCACTCTACACCTGTTGTCTGGGACAATCAAGTTTTCCTAACGACGGCTGATGAAGAACATGAAAAGCAACAAATTTTGAGCTATGACCGCAAGAGCGGAAAACTGCTTTGGGAAATGACCGCTCATGATGGTCGTTTCATGAGGTCCCATCCCACCAACACGCATGCATCCGCCAGTCCTGCGTGTGATGGCGAAAGAGTGTTCGCAGCCTTTATCAACAACGGCGCATTACGAGTCACCGCCGTTGACCTCACAGGTAAGCTCGTATGGCAGTCCGAAGCAGGGACATTTGGTTCAGAACATGGTTACGGCTCTTCTCCGGTCATCTACGAATCACTCATCATTGTCCTTGGCGATAATATCACGGGAAGCTTCATCACGGCTATCGAACGTACCACGGGTAAAATTGTCTGGAGGACTCAACGCTATACCACGGGAAAACATGGGAGTTATAGTACCCCGATTGTGGCCGAAGTGTCCGGTCGCAATCAGTTACTAGTCCATGGCACGAATCGCGTTACCAGCTACAATCCTTCCAATGGATCGACTCTTTGGTACTGTGCTGGCCCAGCAGAAGTAACCGCTTGTACGATCGCCTTCAGTGACAACCTTGTTTTCGCCAGCGGAGGTTATCCTGAAAAAGAGCTGCTGGCCATTCGAGCGGATGGAAGTGGAGATGTCACCGATTCACACGTACAATGGCGCCGGGAAAAAAGCAGTGACGTCACGTACGTTCCTTCACCGATCTACCAAAAGGGGCGACTCTATAGCGTTAATGACCAGGGCA
>CAXEIY010000141.1:0-29522 GCA_963996245.1 uncultured Planctomycetia bacterium
GCAATTCCTCGGTTGAGCCGAGGGATTTCACACCCGACTTACTCAGCCGCCTACGCACCCTTTAAGCCCAATGATTCCGAACAACGTTCGCACGGTTCGTCTTACCGCGGCTGCTGGCACGAACTTAGCCCGTGCTTCCTCTGAGGATAGGTCAAACAAGGGGATAGCCCCTTTGCATTTCCTCCCCTCTGACAGCGGTTTACAACCCGAAGGCCTTCATCCCGCACGCGGCGTCGCTTGGTCAGGCTTTCGCCCATTGCCAAAGATTCTCGACTGCAGCCACCCGCAGGTGTCTGGGCAGTGTCTCAGTCCCAGTGGTGGGGGCCATGCTCTCACACCCCCTACCCGTCGTAGCCTTGGTAAGCCGTTACCTTACCAACAAGCTGATAGGACATAGGCCGGTCCCAGGGCGGAATCACACCATTTGGAATATGAAGCTTCCGCTTAAGATTCGTTATCCGGTATTACCCGCAGTTTCCCGCGGCTATTCCGGTCCCCAGGGTTGGTTACCTATGCATTACTACCCCTTTCGCCGCTCGAGTACCCCCGAAGGGGCCTTTCCGCTCGACTTGCATGCCTAATCCACGCCGCCAACGTTCGTTCTGAGCCAGGATCAAACCCTTCAATTGAATTTGCTTTAATCTGTTCTTGGAGCCTAAGCTTCAGGAACAGCGAAATAGCAAAACAAAACAGAGTAAGTAGTGCAGATAGATGCTCTTAAAAGAGTATCTTCTGCGTCGCATCCTAATAATAGCTGAAAAGTTTAGGAATTACTTCGCTACCAAATTGTCAAAGAACATACCCACCACGACGATAAGTTCGCCGCAGTCGGTAAAAGGAAATTATAGGATTGTATTCATATCTGTCAAGGATAGCAGTGAAGTTTAATGGAAAATAGTAAAGTATTTGTGAATGACTCCAATGGGGGTGAAGTGAGAGGTCCCATGCACAAGGCAGGTTGTGAGTGTCCATGGAAAGGGGGCAAAGCGGAAAATCTTTTGGCATTTCGGTGCACGGAAACGTCAAATCTGCTGCGTAACAGGATAAGACGCTGGGGCTATCACGGGCTTAGTCAGGTAGCGTTTCCGAAGCCACCACCACCGGGTGTCATAAGGGTAATAACATCTCCCTGGGCCACTTCGAATTGCCCGCACCATCCAAGGTCTTCTTCATCTGGTTGGCTCTGGCGACGGAGCAGGTTACGGCCGGGTTTACCTGGTTGGCCTCCATTAATCCCGTATGGTGGCCGTGTGCGTCTTTGGGTTAGTAAGGAAATCGTTAAAGGTTCAAGAAATTCAATCTGCCGAATAATGCCGTCTCCACCGGGATGCTGGCCGTTGCCACCGGATCCGACTCGAATCTGAAACTTTCGAAGCCTTATCGGATAACGGTCTTCCAGGACCTCTGGGTCGGTGAGTCGCGTGTTTGTCATATTGGTATGCACCGCATGCGCACCATTAAAATTCGGACCTGCACCTGCGCCACCACAAATGGTTTCGTAATAACCAAAGGGTTGTTCGCCTCCACGTCCAAACAGGAAATTGTTCATGGTTCCCTGGCTGGCGGCAACAACTCCGAGTGCTCCAAAAATGGTATCTACGATGCGCTGGGAGGTTTCCACATTCCCACCAACAACGGCGGCACAGTGAGCGGGGTTTTCATGGGCAGGAGGATTAAGCATGCAGTTTTCGGGAACTAACAATTTAATCGGAGTCAGAACACCGGCATTAAGAGGAATGTCTTCATTAATAAGACATCGAAAGCAGTACAGGACAGCACTAGAGGTTATAGCGCGATTGGCATTTAAATTGCCAGGTAGAACAGGACTTGTCCCCGAGAAGTCGACGACTGCTTCAGCGGAGGGTTCCCCTTTTTCGGTTTCGAAGTGTCGGATGGTAATCGTAACCTGTACAGGAGCACCATCATCTAGATAATCGGTAAAGCGGTGTTGTCCGGGAAGAAGGGTTAATAACGCAGATCGCATCTTTTGCTCAGCTGCTTTTTGAATGTGGTTCATGTAGGCATGGACAACCGGCAAGGTATAGCGTTCGGTCATCTGCAACAGTTGTGTGATACCGGTCTGATTTGCTGCAACCTGAGCGTTGATGTCGGCAATATTCTCCCGCACACTGCGAGAAGGGTATCGGCCACTCGACAGAAGAGAAGAGAGTCTGTCTTCGCTTGATTGTTCGTGATGGATCAAGTGGAAATGTCTTATAAGGACCCCTTCTTCTTCAAGTGTTTTCGAGAATGGCGGCATGGAGCCAGGAGTAATGCCACCGATTTCCGAGTGATGTGCTCGGCTGGCAGTGAAGAAAATGATTTGGTTGGAAGGGGGATCATCTTGTGGGCGTTTTGTTTCTGACGACGCACCGTTGTTGATGTCGGCCAATTCAGTCAAGAAGACAGGGCTGACAACGGTTACGTCCGGTAAATGACTACCTCCACGGAAAGGGTCGTTTGTTACAAAGACGTCACCAGGTTGCATATCCGGGACATCTTCGATGAGTTGTTTGACGCACTCGCTCATGGCACCCAGATGTACTGGAATATGCGGTGCATTGACAACAAGATCACCTTGCGGGTCAAAGATAGCGCAACTGAAGTCGAGCCGCTCCTTTACATTGGTCGATAGGGAAGTCTTTTCTAGAGTGGCGCCCATTTGTTCAGCCATCGTTGCAAATCGATTGTTGAACAACTCCAGTGTAATAGCATCAACTTCGGTTCCAATGTCTATCTTGTTGGGTGCTCCTACTAAATCAGTGAGGAGTAAATCGTCGCGTTCGGTTACTTCGCAGTCCCATCCAGGTTCGATTACTACCGTGCTGATGTCTTCCACAATGATGGCCGGTCCTGTGATATGGTGACCGGGTTTCAGATTGTTTCTGAAGAAAACGGCGGTATCATGCCAGATTTTATCGAAATAGGCCTGCGTTATAGTGGATGGCTCAGGGACTCCTTGCTGACTGGCAGGGGTTGTCGGCCACGGTGTTTTTTCTGTTTCACCGGTGAGTTCTACTCTTAACGCATAGATTTCAACAGGACGTTGGTGAATGAAGCCATAGAGTTGCCGGTGAAGGATCTCGAATTCTCGAAGATAATTGCCGTCATCCGGGCAGGGAACGGGAATTCGTGCCTCTTGACCACGATAACGCATCTCCAAAATTCTTTCCGGTTTTTGAATACGGTGTTCCGGTATGCGTTCCTCCCGAACCTGTTCCCTCAGATCCGACTCAATCTCCTGAAAGAGGGATTCCAGGTCATTCAAATGACTCGTGTTATAAGCTTTACTGACGTCACGGGCAGCAAATTTTTTGACGTCAGACATCCCAATTCCAAAGGCGCTGAGTATTCCCGCATAGGGATGCTGAAGTACCTTTTTGATACCCAGTTCTCGTGCAATAGCACAGGCATGTTGTGCTCCAGCACCTCCAAAGCTGACCAGGACATAGTCTCTTACATCATACCCACGGGCAATGGAGATTTTCTTGATGGGGGCAGCCATGTTTGCGTTAGCAATGGCTGTAAAACCAGATGCCAGTTCATCAGGACTGTAACGCTGCCCGGTTGCTTCGTGAATCGATTCAAGGAGATCCTGTAACCGTTGTTCAACCACTTCGCGGTCAAGTGGAAAGGCAAAATGATCGGGAATTATTTTGCCAAGATACAGGTTAATGTCGGTAACCGTCAGAGGTCCTCCACGTCCGTAGCAGGCTGGTCCAGGAGAGGCTCCGGCACTGCGTGGTCCGACGACGGGTTTCTGGCCATCGAACCAGCAGATGGATCCTCCACCTGCCGCGACCGTTTCGATTGCCAGCATCGGTGCCACAACACGCACCCCGGTATCTGATTCCGGATCGTTAACTTCCATCTCGTATCGGCGTTCATAACGACCGTCAAAGCGACTTACATCGGTGCTCGTTCCGCCCATGTCAAAGCCGATGGACTTTTTGAAACAGGCTGCTTGTGCTACATACGCCTGTCCCACTACTCCGCCCGCGGGACCGGAAAGAATGCTGTCCTTTCCGACAAAAAGTTCAGCATCGACCAACCCTCCAGCGCTGGTCATGAGTTTAATGGATGCCTGTGGGATTTTGGTTCGTATTCCGGCTATGTACGCTCGGATGATAGGAGTTAAATAGGCATCGACGACAGTGGTGTCCCCCCGAGAGACCATCCGCTGGAGCTGATTAACCTGACAGGATACATGATCAAAATCGAGTTCTTCAGCGACTTTTTTTACGGTAAGTTCGTGGGTCCCATTACGGTAGGAGTTAAGGAAACACACGGCTAACGAGGTGATCCCCTGTTTTTTCAGAGTGATCAGTTGTTCGCGGACAACGGTTTCATCGACGGGACAAATAATGTTGCCGTCTTTGTCCATCCGCTCATCAATTTCGACGACCGTTTCATAAAGGTCTTCCGGTTTTCTGATGTGAAGCTGAAATAATCGGGGCCGGTTCTGATACGCGATTCTCAGAACATCACGAAATCCCTTGGTGGTAACCAGAGCCGTGCGAGCGCCTTGACGTTCCAATAATGCATTGGTACCTCTGGTGGTACCCAACCGGACACTGACTTTACCAATAGACTCATGGAGACACTTTTGCATAAGCCATCTTATTCCAGTAATAGGGGCTTCCTCATTACTGAATATTTCATAAATGGTTCCGGGTGTGGGAAGCTGTTCTAAAGGGTGTTTGAGTGAAAACTGTCCGATCGATGCATCAAATGATTGGATTTCAACACAATCGTCTCCAATTCTCAGAGTATAATGATCAAAAAAGTGGTCTGGATCGGAAGTGCGCTGTACGTCTATTAGAGTGTCGCGTGTGGATCCCTCTCCAGTCATTCCTTTGTAGACACCAGAACTCAAGATTTTGTGTGCCCGTACTTTACCTGAGGGGTTGCGTCCCAGGCAGTCTGTAAAGGTTCCACCAACATCAATCCAAAATTCCCAGTGATTCATTGCAGTCATTCTGTGTTGGATAAAAGGCAGGGTTTGGTTCGCCATGGTTTCGTGCACATTCTCAGGCAGCGTTTCCAGCATAAGGAAAAGAACTGCGTTTGTGCATGCTGAGAGAGAGTATAACGGCCAGATGGCACCTAGACGAGTGGTCCGTAAACCTTTCGTACATCACCCGTGTGTACTGAAAGAAGAACCGGGGATTACGATAATGAGCCGACAAGTATGTTGAAAGTCTGCAAAGAGAGTTCGCGTGATGGATACGAACTCTCTTTGGAATTTCCCGCGTTCTTGGTAGCAGGAACCCTTGGGGTCTGTATCGAGGTGTCGGCTTTGAGAAAATCCAAGTGGTCCATCGATTCAGAATCGTATGGTAGGTATATGGTATGCCGTGAGTTAAAGTTCGCCTTTTCTAATGGCCCATAAGGCTTCAAAGGATCGGAGGTAGAGCGTCCCGTCTGAGACGATGGGAGATGCAGTAATGGGTTCTTCAAGAGGGTTTTGGGCAACCCTTTCGAAATGCCTCCCGGCTTTGACTACTGTGACCAGACCATCACGTCCGGTGAGATAGATATTACCGTCCCCATAGATAGGGGATGCGCGGTGACGCTGCGTATGAAAACGTTCTTTGTACAGTGTTTGTCCCGTTTTGGCATCAATGCAACTGAGGACGCCGTTTTCCGAACAGAGGTAGACTAATCCGTCATGGATAAGTGGAGAGGGGACATCAGGAGTTCCGCGTGGCATTTTCCATATTTCAGAAGGATGAACCGTTGTGGGGTTTTGGGAGCGCTGAGGGTGCAGGGCCAGCACAGGACCGTTTTTTGCAGAAGGTACTATAATCAGCCCTGGTATTGTGACCGGGGATGCCACGAATCTTAAAGTACGGTGATATCCCTCTGGCAGAGACGGCTGTGCGGATCGCTCAGAACGTCGTGAAGATCGAAAAGCCTCGCTCAGTTCAGATACGGTGTAGGCCGAGTCAGGATTGATGCCATAGAGCTTTGCCAATCGGTCGAACAATTTGAGTTTTGGGCCTTCGGGAATCTCTTTACGGGATATGGTTCCATCGTTATTGATGTCGAATCGTTTGGCGATTGCAACTTTGGGTTGATTGCTGGGTGATGCTGAAGGATTAAGTCCTCCATGTCTCCACAGTTCTTTGCCATCGATCAGACGGTGTGCAATCACAAAATCAGATCCATGCGTAAGGAGGTATTTGCGGTCCGAATCTTGATAGAGGATTGGAGACGCATAGGAGTGCTTGCATTCGAAATGAGCGTTAGTAGTTCGAGCCGTTTTCCAGATTTCTTTTCCAGTTAAGGCGTTGAGTGCCACAACAAAGCCAGGTTCACCCGGGCTGCGCATGGGCCCATGAATGATTTGCAGGAAAAGTTGGTTTTCATGTAATAAGGGACTTGATGCCAGGCCAAATTGAATATCAAAATCGCCGTAATGTTCCTGTAGATTCATGTGCCACAGGTTTTTCCCATGGATGTCATAACAGGCAAGGTCGCCGGTAGCGAAAAACACCCATACATGTTGTCCGTCCGTAACGGGAGACGGCGATGCAGAGTTCCCTTCGTAGGTTCGGACCACTACATCCCGATTACCGGAGCTAACCACCCGTTTCCAGAGTTCTTTTCCAGTGTGATCGAAAGACATGGTGACTAGTTTGTCATCTTCTGCGGAAGTAAGAAAAATTTGTCCGTTCCATACGACGGGTGTCGATCCAGCACGTCCAGGCAGCGCGACACGCCACGCGACGTTATGCGTGCGATTCCAACGAACCGGCAGTTTGCTTTCCAGAGAGATGCCATTGTTTGTTGGCCCTCTCCACTGTGGCCAGTTCTCTGCATGAATCGGCAGAACAGGCTGTGTCATTGCCACGGCCAATGCGATTAGAAAACCGGAGGGGACCAACATCAGAATTCGGGAAGTACGACCTGGGCACGAGGTACAGGAATACATCGATGGGCTCCGGAAAAGGTGGAAAGATAAATGACAAAAAACCACACACCTGTCTATAGGTGTAAAAGAATTTTCAGGGAGCAGGTGATGATTAAATTAAAAGGAGAAGCTTACGGGAAGACGGGTTGTGTCCACGCACGCTCCTGATCCCCTTCTTCGAAGGGGTTCGGCTGGCTTTTGGTGGACCGAATGCGCGCGCGGATGTAAAGCTCATTGCCCTGTAGATCGTAGGAGGGTAAGAGCCCCTTTGTTTTTTTCAGTACCATGCCGATCTCGTTGCTGTAACGTCTTGTCGCATGGAGATCCTTGCCGTCTGCATCGACAACAGCGGAGCTGGCATTATCAAAGCCTCGCCGGGTTCCGATGAATTCGGTTTGATACGAAACACCATTTTCAGGTTGTATTTGAATTTGAAGTGTTTTCCCATCAAATCGAATGTCTTCAAGAGTGACTCCGGTTGAACAATAGAAGTCCCCTTCTTCCATGGCATGAATGATGGATTCTGCAGTAAGCTGTGATGCTCGAACAACAATCCACCCTCTTCCGGGGTTGGATTTCAGATTGGAAAATTCATGGTAGTTGTGAGAATCGTCAGTCGCGACTCCAAATAACGGGCTTCCGTTCTGTTCGGCGATGCGATGAGTAAGCACAATATCCCAGATTCGTTCTGTGCTTGCGTGGGATGGATCGCCGTAGTTTCGGACACTTGGATGACCGTTGTAGACTTCAAAGAACATTCCGTTTTCATCTGGTAGGAGATCTTCGGCGGTAACGCCCCATCCGAAGTTCGGGTGATTTAAATGTACAATCATGGGACGTTCGGTTACTGCGCGTTGCTCCTTTACCGCCCGTACATTGTTTTGGATTGTCTGGGAAACACTGTTCCCGCCTTGTGGAAGAATAAGATCTCGAAGGTTCGTGGCATTCAGGTGTACCGGGTAGCTGGTTCCGTTGCTATCCAGGAATTGGTCTGTTATTTCTTCACCCTGAATAAGAAGAAACGTATCCGGTTCATCAAAGAGTGAACGAAGCTCCCGAAGTGGTTTCAGGCGAACCTGCTGTTCACCTCTGATTGTCCGAGTTTCGACCCAGGAGGGCCCAAACGCGGTTTTGTACCTCGCCAGTGCGCCCGGTTCCAGTGTATGAGTCGCAATGTAACGTTGTTTTTCAGATAGGATGTTGTGATCAGTAAGTGCAAGGAAATGGTATCCCATACGTTTGTATCTTGCGACGATTGAATCCGGAAAGTCATCACCATCGCTCCATAAAGAGTGTGTGTGAAGATTTCCTTTATACCAGTGTGTTTTCGGGGGCTCGTTTTCCTGAAGGGGCGTTCGTTCGAAGCTTAATGCAATCGCGGTACCAAGCGTGATGACAGTCAATAAGGAGGCGACCCGGGATGAATGGTTGTGCATGGGTAAACTCCTCTATATATAGAATAATCGAAAAGCTGCGGGGCATCTGCCGATCGTCCAGACGTGCCGGTTCCCAATTTCAATGGCTTCGCTATTATAAAGACCGAAGTAGTGGTTGGAAATCATGGATTCAACGAAACACCACTTCCCACTAGTAAGAGTATCATTGTCATTTCCGATTGGATCAGGAGACCCTCGTTCACAGCGAGAAATCGTCATGAATATATTGCTGTTTTTTCAACAAAATTTGTCCAGTGCACTCAAAGAGCTGACGGAAGATCCCGAGAGGTTTCGAGACCTTGTACGAGCCACTCAGGACCGAAAATTTGGCGATTATCAAATTAATGCCGCCATGTCCCTGGGAAAACAACTGCATCGAAACCCTCGCGATGTTGCAGGTGAGATCATTCAGCATTTGGATGTATCCGAGGTTTGTATTAATCCAGAAGTAGCAGGTCCAGGTTTTATCAATCTGCGATTGAAGCCCGATTGGATCGCTCATCAGCTAGAAGAAATGGCAGAGAATGAAAATCTAGGAATTGTTCCCCATTCAAGTCCACGGACTTATGTCATTGATTATTCATCACCTAATGTTGCTAAGCCTATGCATGTAGGGCATTTGCGAAGTACGGTAATAGGGGATTGTTTGGCTAGTGTTCTTTCCGCTCTGGGACATAATGTTGTTCGAGACAACCATGTTGGAGATTGGGGAACTCAGTTTGGAATGATTTTAGCGGGTTACAAACGGTTTCTCGAAGAGACATCGTTCGAAAAGGATCCAGTAGAAGAGCTGGCAAGGCTGTATCGTTTGGTAAATCGGATGGCGACGTACTCCGCAAGTAAACGTGAGTTTCAAGAACTCGACACGCGGTTAAGTCAATCGGTTGCATCGTCGCAAAACAAAGATGAAAATGGCTTTCAGCGGAGGGAACAGTTACGTCAGTCCATAGAAGCCTTTGAATCGGACCCGCTTGAGCTGGCTCGGGCCAAAGAACATCCCGATCTTGATCGCGTGGCACGTGAAGAGACGGTAAAGCTCCATCAGGGAGATGAGACCAATCGTGCCTTGTGGCGATCTTTTGTACCTCCTTGTCTGACGGCCATTGATCGTGTTTACCAAAGGTTGGAAGTCACGTTTGATCATGTACTTGGCGAGAGTTTCTATGACGGAATGCTGGAAAATGTGGTAGCCGAGCTTGTCGATCGAGATCTTGCGCAGGAAAGTCAAGGCGCGCTGTGTGTCACCGTGCATGACAGGATTCCCCCTTGTATGGTTCGAAAATCCGATGGAGCTTTCACATATGCGACGACTGACCTGGCGACGATCCAGTACCGAATCAATGAATTTTCACCGGATGCTGTTTTGTATGTTGTAGGGCATCCTCAGTCTCTTCATTTTGAACAGATTTTTGGAGTTGCCCATGCATGGGGGTATCGAGATGTGGAGTTTGCTCATGTGTCCTTTGGGTCTGTCCTGGGCGATGATGGGCGCCCCTTTCGGACACGGGCTGGCGACACGGTTGGGCTGACGAGCCTGCTTGACGAAGCAGTCCAAAGAGCTGCTGACCAGTATGAGTTGAGTGTCATGAGTCGGCGAGATCGAGGAGATGATGTTCCAGATCTATCCGATATTCAGCGAAACCATATTGCAGAAGTGGTTGGTATTGGTGCGATCAAGTATGCAGATCTGTCTCATAATCGAACGGGTGATTATGTGTTCAATTGGGAGAAGATGCTGGCAATGGAAGGAAATACCGCAGCGTATATGCAGTATGCCTATGCACGCATTCAAAGTATTTTTCGTCGAGGGCAGGTAGACCTGGAATCACTGAGAATGACCGGAGTTCGAGTACAGCTTGACCATGAAACCGAACAAACTCTGGGATTGGAATTGTTGCGTTTTCCGGAAATTTTAAATGCGGTAGCCAGTGAATACCGTCCCGATATTCTTACCACATGGCTATTCGATCTTTCTGGAAAATTTACCCGATTTTATAGCCATTGTCCGGTATTGAAAGCGGAAGATCCCGAATTGAAACAAAGTCGATTGATTCTTTGTTACATCACCGGAAGGATCCTGCGCCGTGGTTTGGAGCTGTTAGGGATTTCCGTAGTGGATCAAATGTGATCACCGCGTAAAGCGGTATTAATTTTCTGGAATCAATGATCGCTGATGACCGTAGCTTCCCTCAGGTAGTCGTCCCGTTGATACTCCGGATGAGACAAAACAATGGCTGGACGTCAAGGTTACGCTTGGTTACATGCTTTCTGGTGCTCAGCGAGTTTCATGGATTCGAGGTGTCTGTTCGGTGCGATAGATGCTTAAAAGGGGTTCCCCGGACACACTTCCTTCGGAAAAAACTGGGGTGCCGTAGCGCTGTGCATACTGGGTGATTTCATTCTCCCAGCTTTTTCTAGGGGTGAACATTACGAAGACAGGACCTTGACGCAGCGCAGATTCGAATCCACGAGTCATGGCCTGACCTGCTTCCAGAGTAAAGGGCCCCGTAACATGCAGAAGAGTAATATCTGTCCTCAACCCCCATTGACTGCCTCGTGTCAGCGTTACCAAGTGTTCGGCAAATGGAACGGCGAGTACGCTATGCGAGGGCAAGTTCTGATTAATCCAGCGAAGCCCGATTCGATAAGAAGCAGCCCAGTAGTCACCCGCATCGGGATGTCCCTTTTTCCGAGCCTCTGAAATGCCACCAGATAAACGATTGAAGTACGCAAGTGGATAAGGATGCCATGCCAGGGGTGTCCAGATTGTTGTCAGAATCAGCAGCCCGGTCATGGTGTAACGTACCATGGGCACTTTACCAGGGGCGATAGACCTCGTGGTCAGTATCCAGTCAAACAGGCTTGACCAGCCGCAGCCAGCTAGGATAGCGGCAGGAATGGTTATCTCAATGAAGTGCCGGATCCCATCATAGTGCCGCATTCCTGGTACATTCGCACGTACCAAGGGAATCAGATACCAAAGAACAGCCATCCATAACAGCGCTCGACCAGCATGTTCTTTTTTGGTGAATGCGACGGCGATACCGAAGACGGTTCCAATAAGTACGATTTCCGGTGTGCCTTGGATCCATTCAAGCAGAGGGGAAAATGAAAAAGTCCAGTTTCCCGTATGCCCGCGGCCTAGGATAAATGTGAAATGGCGCAATAGTTCTTCCGGGGCAATCCACAGGTATGGCCAGGTAATAATAAAGCCAATCCATCCAGTCAACAACCAAGGGAACCCCCATCCTGTGGTGTATATCAGTTTCATTGAAAAAGAATGGAAGAGGCCTTTGGAAGGTAGGGACAGGAGGCACCAGGAGAGGAGGATAAAAGGGATGAAAAGAGCATTTACTTTTACAGAGCAGGCGAAACCGAAAAGAAAGGCCGACAGAAAGAAAGAAGGCATACTGGTAATGAGAGATCGGTGTTTGTTGAGAAAGAAAACCGTTTCGGGAGGGGAACTAGAAAAGTCCCCTTGTTGGTGCAGGTACGGATTATCGGTTGTCCCACGGTGCCTGTTAAAGGCGCCAATGAAGAACAGGAGACTTAGCCCAAAAAGGCAGGCTTCCGGGAAATCTTTGATGTTGAAGAAGAAGTGAGCAGTGAGTCGCGGCTGTCCGAACAGAAAGAAAAGCGTTAGCCAGGCTCGTTGTGTGTCAAAGAAATTTCGTATTTGAATGAACAGCACGCTGATAAGTGCACTGGCAAAAATCCAGTTGATACAATGGTGTGCGTCAACTGCTGAGAGGATACCCAGAGTACGAAAAAACAACCAGCAGGTAGCGGCGGATCCCAGCGCAGCGCCATGGCCATGAACAAAAGGGGCTTCCAGTTCGCGTGTAGCCAGGTCACGATGTCCGGAAACAATCAGTTTTTTGGGGATCGGATCAAGTAACTCAAGGTACGCCTGTTCACCTGAAAAGAGGTAGTAGAGTGTCCGTTCCCCATACTGAAAATCGCCAATGAGTTCATCGTAACCTGGTCCAAAATCAGTAATGCCCCAAAAGAATACGACGCCTAACAGCATCAATGGCACTAGCGCATGGGATGTCGCGTTTCGGAAGTACCTAAACGCCACTCGATTGGAAAAATTTCCAATCGGGCTTTCTGATTGGTTCGTTGGTCGCGCTTCGGGCCTCATGGTTTCAGGTACTGTCTGGGAGGTCTAGTTAAAGATGGCCAGAGGAAGGGGAGTCGTTTTCCAGGAAATCATCTACCCATTTGAGCAGAGAATCTTTAAGTCGGACAAGGTTCTGTCTGGTGTTCAGCTTGATCGGTACGAGATCTTTTTTGTCTGGGCAGCTTGCCGAACCATAAAAGTAGAACTTAATTTTAGGTTCGGTACCTGAAGGCCGCACCGCAAAGCGAAATTGCGATGAATCGCTGGGATCTCCCGTTTCAAAAAAAAGAAGGTCTCCTTCAGGCGTTTCCAGATGAGATGTAAAAGTGTTTTCAGGTAGTTGGCGACATTCGTTTTTCCCATAATCATGGACACGTACAAATTGGTGTGTGTCGAGAACGAGAGGGGGCTGGTTGCGGAATTGGGCCATGAGTGCTTGGATTTGTATCGTTCCTTGAGGACCAGTGCAGAATCTGGAAGCTGCCATTTCGGTGAAGAAACCATGTTGCAAATAGATTTCGTCCATCCGCATGGATATGCTCTGGCCTGTGGATTGAAGCTCGGCGGCTAGTTCGGAAATAAATAATGCAGCGATGGCAGCATCTTTGTCGCGTGCGTATGTTCCTGCGAGGTAACCCATTGATTCCTCAACGCCAAAAATGAAAAGACTCGGTCCAGCCAGATCGATCTGTCTAGCTATATATTTAAAACCAACCAGGAGTTGTCCATATGTCTGAACGCCGTAGTGTTCGGCAATTCGTGTGACGAGCTCTGTTGTTACCAACGTTTTAACGACAAAGTGCTCGGGGGTCAGTGAGGATTGTCGAGTTCGTAACGCGTGGTCGACGAGCAGTGCACCTGTTTGATTCCCAGTGAGACAAATCCAACTGTTTTCTGATGTCTCGTCATGATTGCGAATGGCGACGGCAAGTCGGTCCGCGTCTGGGTCACTGGCAAGGACCAAATCCATGAGGTTTGCTTCTGCTGTTTGGATGGCGGGTTCCAGTACAAGAGGGTTTTCAGGGTTCGGGTTTTGGCCGGGAACTTGTGGAAAATCACCATCTAATGTGGCCTGTGGCTCAAACAGTTGAAGCTGTTGAAATCCAGACTGTTTCAGTGTTTGAAATACAGAACTTTCACCGACCCCGTGAAGCGGAGTGAAAAGAATCCTGACATCGCGACTGGTGTTCTGGCTGAGCTGGCAAACTGCATTAAGGTAGGACTGGTCGTTCGATACGTCAAGAAACTCAATAGATCCGGATTTCACCGAATCATTAAAGTCTTTTCGGTAAAGATGGGTTACCTGATAGACTTTGTCGATGATGCCTCGATCATGGGGAGGAAGCACTTGGCCTCCGTCCGACCAATAACACTTGAAACCGTTATCAGCAGGTGGATTATGCGACGCGGAAATCATGATTCCGACATCACAGTTCAGCTGACGTACTGCAAATGAAAGTTGTGGTGTGGATTTCGGTTTCGGGAAGAAAAAGACGAGAAAGCCGGATCCAACGAGAATTTCGGCGGCGAGTCGGGCAAACGTAACCGAGCGATGGCGAGTGTCATATGCAATAACGGCACGACCCGTCGGAGAAGACGGATCGATCAATGCGGGTCGGGTACAACCGCGTTGTTCCAGGTAATAATCGGCAAGACCCTGTGCGGATTCGCCAATGGTACGGGCGTTGATGCAGGCGGTCCCAATTGGATACATCGTGCCACGGCGTCCTCCCGTACCGAAGGGGATAATTTCCCAGAAGAAATCATTCAGCTTTTGCCACTGTTCACTATTAATGTGATCGGCCAGTTGAGGAAGATATTCCTGGAATGCGGGTTCTGTGAGCCATCGTTCTATATTTTGCGCGGCGGATGGACTAATGAAACCATTTTGTTCAGCCTGAAATACAAGTGTGGATAAATTAGAAAGGGGGTGTTTGCTCATGACATCGTTCCTGATAGCATTCCGAACCACTGGTAATGGTCGCCGTCGTGCATTGTAGCGTCAGATGGTTGAGTTCTGAAATCGACTTTACAGTTGTGGGGCTGTGATGGACTTAAGTACACGGGGTTCCAGAAAACTGTTTTACCTTGACCTGTTCTGGTTAGATCGACTAGATTGCGTCGGCTAAAAATATTGCCAACGACAGGCCTTATGAAGAGATTCTGTTCGGCATCGACACGGCTTCTGTCCGTTACGAAGTTCCAGGCTTACCCATGACGAGTTTTGCCTAAATGAACGAAAGGGATGTTCGATTACCAAAAGTCAATTATTCCAGTGTCCAGGAGAGCCGTATCCGATCAGTTATTCTGTGCATCTTGGGCGATTGTCCCGCTATTATCAGAAATGTCTTCAGTGTAAACATCGTGATGAAACCGGATTACTAAGCAAGAAAACGGTGCGTTCACTTCAACGAACCAGCCAGCAACACATTTCCGTTCCATTGATGCATAAGAACGGGTTCCGGGGTCGCTATCTGAATGAAATGGACCGTCAAGTCACTCAAAATCTGGCCGGCGGGTTTGCAATGGACCTGGTACGGAAAAATACTTCTGAGTATGAAGCGGTGATAGTGCTGGGGCATGATGATCGTCCGAGTGCCCCTGATTTATCATTGGGCTGTGCGGAGGGTTTGCGCCGAGTAGGTTGTAAAGTGTTGAACATTGGTCCTGCAACAGAAGCATGTCTCAGATATCACGTGAGATATCATGAAGCAGACGGAGGAGTTTTTGTTGGTGGAGGGGATCAGCGGGAACATATCAACGGATTATCTTTTTTCGGATCCAAGGGACACCCTGTTACAGAAGCAAACGGATTGCAGAGGATATGGGATCGACATCTTGAATCACACACGATGCGCAGGCGCCACTGGGGTGCCGTGCAGCATTTTCAAGCGGTAGTCCCTTATGTTGCTAGTTTATTGAGATTCTATCATGCCCTCAGGCCATTGAGGATCGTGATGGAAGTGGCCTCTACGGTTCTCAGAACCCAGGTTGAGCGCGTATTCAAGGAGACTCCGTGTGTTCTCACGTGGATTCATCCCGAACGAGGGTTGCGAGCTAAAGAAGTACTGCCAACAGCGGTTAAATCGTCCTTGGAATCAAGTCGCGAAGATGTCGTACAATCAAAAAGAGTGTCTTTGAGGTGGAGCCAGCGCCGGGAAACCATCTGGAATGATGTGGTCGCAAACAATGCGGATTTAGGTGTTACCATTGACAATGAAGAAAGGATTTTTGTTTTCGATGAAAAGGGCCGAAAACTAAACCAGGATACCCATGTCAGCTTGCTTGCGTCTATGGCTTTGCAACGCCAGACATCGAGAACGGTTGTAGTGCCTGAAGAGTTTAAGGAAATAGGGGAAAAATATTTCAAAGATAAGGGCGTTGCCGTTGTTTCGTGTGCAACAGATTCTTCTGAAATATGGACTGAGATGAAAGAGCATTGTGCGGTTTTGGGAATAGGGGGATATGGAAGATTCTGGTTTCAGGACAGCACTCCCGTGTCAGACCCTCTGGTCAGCCTGGCGATTACGCTGGCTTCGTTGAGCGTTACGGATCAACCGATTTCAGAAGTGGTCGGTGCCGTTTAGCGCGCGAGTAGAATAGTGGTTTGAACAGATCAAATAGTTTCTGTGATTCCGGTTCGACCTACCGTTCAAGAGCAATTGCAATGTGATATGATAATCCTTCGACAGTGCAGTGAAGTACGAAGACGGCGAATTTTGTTTACAAGCATAAGGTGTCGTGGGGATTGGGCCAGCATCAGAGTGTTGTTAATTCCGATCACCAAAGAACCGGGCTACGCTAAAGTTGTTACGGGGCCACGATAGTGAGACCAGCGATTGATTGAGGTGCCAATTTGTCAGCGGAAAAAAAAGAGAGACACGCGAAATGGATTGCATCCCGGATGCATCAAATCGACTCTTCTGGAATTCGCAAGGTTTTTGATTTGGCTGCGGGTTTGGTTGACCCCATTGATCTATCTATTGGACAGCCTCATTTTGAAGTTCCGGAGGAAGTCAAAAAAGCAGCTATTCTAGCCATTAATCAAGGAAAGAATGGGTACACGGTAACCCAGGGACTGGCTGAATTACGCAATGCTTTACAAGAATGGGTCGATCAGCTTTATGGTCATTCGGATCGACAGGTTTTTGTGACCAGTGGGACTAGTGGCGGGTTGGTGCTCGCGCTTTCTGCACTGATTAATCCAGGGGATGAAGTAATTATTTTCGATCCATCATTCGTTATGTACAAGCATCTCGTAAACTTTTCGGGAGGCAAACCCGTAATGGTGGACACGTACCCTGATTTCCGGATTGACTTGAAACGCGTACAAAATGCACTGTCAGATCGTACCAAATGTATAATCACCAACAGCCCGGCTAATCCTACAGGGGCAGTCACGAGTGTGGATGAAACCCAGGGACTAGCGAAGCTTGCACAAGATGCAGGTGTCGCATTGATCAGTGATGAGGTCTATCGATGGTTTTGTTATGACCAGCCCTTCTGTAGTCCGGCACAATGGAATGAGGAAAGTATAGTCATCGATGGGTTCAGCAAAAGTTGGGGAATGACCGGATGGCGAGTGGGATTTGTCCATGGCCCTTCACGTATTATTCAGGAGATGATCAAGCTTCAGCAGTTCAGTTTTGTCTGTGCCCCACAACCTATGCAATGGGCGGGTGTAACCGCGTGGCAAACAGATATTTCCGACTATGTCCAGGACTATCGACGTAAACGAGATATGATGGTCAAAGCGCTTGAAGGGGATTATGACATTCCTCGACATGACGGTGCATTCTATCTTTTTCCTCGCGTGCCTCGGGGAGATGCGAGCACATTTGTTCAGGAGGCGATTGCCAAGGATCTCCTGATTATTCCCGGAAATATTTTCAGCAGCCGTGATTCGCATTTCCGATTGAGTTATGCGACTCAAGATGAAACCTTGCAGAGAGGGATTGAAGTGTTGCAGAATCTTGCCAGGAAAAGTAGTTAGTATGTCAGTAGAGGTGGGGCTGTCTCGCTAGTGTTTGCAGGTTCCTGTCTCTGAAGGGAAGGACACATCAGAGTGTCTGTTGTAAGCTGTTCGGTTACAAGGCATATCACTCCGTGACCGCTATCCGTTATTCAAAGAAAATACGTTGGATTGTGGTAGCTTGCTATATGTGGTTTTTGGCCATAATTCTGCTGATGCCTGTTCCGGGCTGGCTATTTCCAGAGTCCGACTTTGATTCCTCAAACTGGTGGAATGCTCTGGCTATCTCAGAAATGACAGCGTATCTGGTTCATTTTCTGGCATTTGCCTTGTTTTCAACATTGCTGTTGTGGGTAATCGATCCTTCCAGAGTGTCTTACCGGCCTGTTGTTCCGGTAATTTCTTCCTGTTACGGCCTTACCCTGGAGTTATTACAACTGACTGTTTCCTATCGTACTTTCGATATCTGGGACATCGTGGCGAATTGTCTGGGATCTCTGTTGGGATGGTGGCTGATTCGGAAATAATCGAGCACCCGGTGAAAGGGAAACAATAACAAAGAGTGGAATCGCGTTATTTGGACTCGATGAGCAAGGTTCTCAAAAGAGGAAGAGGCATTCACCGAGACAACTCGTTCTTACCGCGATAGAATCGCTATTGAGAGAAGGATGGAGTCCGTGTTGAAATGGTGCGAATCGTGTTACCTTCTTTAACAAATATATAGTTTGGTAGTGGGATGAATAAGCAGGAAAACGAATTGGATCAGAGTTCGTTAATGGAAGAGTTACCTCCGGTGAAGCCTCCGAGTGGAACCTACATTCTCCAGCTCTTTTTGATTCCTTCGGTGATTGTTGCGGCTATTTTTCTGGTGGTTGGTTTATTTGGGATGCTGGTTGACGGTGGCGCAGATCCGTTGATGCAGGTGTCAGATTTGTTGCATTCGAATCCTCAGAAAAGATGGCGGGCGGCCCATGCCCTGGCCAATCTGCTGGCAGCCGATCGGCGGGCGACTTTTGGCTTGCGACAATATACCAATAATCGTGATTTGGCGATAAGCATGTCCGATACGTTGAAAGACATTCAGGACAAAAAAACACAAGTGGGAGCGACGGACTCCGAAGAGGATGTTCTATTACGCACGTATCTGGTAACAGCACTTGGCATGTTCGATCACCCTGATGGCTTTGAAGTGCTGGTTCGTGCAACCGAAGAGGATGTGACGGAGGTGAAGGTAAAAGCTGTCGAATCGCTGGGGCTTCTGGCGGATCGTAATCCTGAAATGGATATGTCTGTCCTTAAAGAGTATTTAACGGTGTTAAGTAAAGATCGTGAGTCTGTTGTGCGTAAAATGTGTGCCTATGTAATGGGAGTGGTTGCCGATGAAGATTTTATAGGTGACCCTCCTGGTCGACCCGGCCCACTGGTTATGTTGCTCGAAGATGTTAATCGTGATGTTACGTACAACGCAGCTACAGCACTGGCTCGAATGGGAAGTGGTGAAGGACTGGGAACACTGAACCGAATGCTGACTGCAAATGTGGATCGTCCCGATATTTTGCAGGAAGAAGAGGAGGGGCTTCAAGCTTTCAAGGCAGATACTTTAGTAATAGGGGCACTGCAATCAATGAAGCAGCTTATTACGATTAACAATCAAGTGGACATGACTTCTTCGTTGCCCCATTTAGAGGTGCTGACTCGGTCAAAAGTTTTACAGATTCAGGTAGTAGCGGTAGAAATCAAACGTTTGATAGAGAACCGTTGACACGGACCCTGGCCATCCGTTTCAGGTTTATTGTCAGTTTTACTGTCGGTTCGATTGGCCGATTTCTTTAACTTAAACAATATTCTATAAGTTCATTTGTAGTAGTTGTTTGCGTCTTATTTCCAAACGATCTATTCTATTTTTTCCTTGCCTTTTTGATTCAGGTTTTCGAAAATCTTATAGACCCGCAGCCACATTGAGGATGCGTACCATTCCAAGCCAGGTCTCCGTTGTTTGATGCCCTTTCGGGAGGAGGCCTTAGATGTGGCGATATCGTTCTCTGGCTGCCGTGTTGGCTCTGTTGGTTCTGAGTGGAACGGCTGATCGAGCTGGGGCGAGTGAAATATTTCCAGGTCCGAGTCCTCTTTCCGGCCTGTTTTCTTTGGGCTGCCCCAACTGTTCTCTGGAAATGAAACAGGTGTGTCGAACGGTCTATCGACCGGTCCTTTATAGCGAGTGTGAGCAAAGGACGGTTACACGGCACCAGGTGAAGCTGGAGCGGATCTACGAACCACGAGAAGCGGTGTGTTATCGTACTGTATCTGAAACGGCCTATCGAGAGCATCGTTACACCGTTCGCAAACCGGTCTATGAAACCACGGAGAAGCAATACCGGTACAAAGTTCGTAAACCTGTCTGGGAAACTCGTCAACGAGAACGGGTAAGGATTGTTCGTAAACCGGTCTACGAAACCGTCGAGCATGAACAGAAATACAAGGAGGTACGTCCGGTTTGGGAAACACGCTATCGTGAAAAGAAAGAAACCATTTATCGGACGGTTTGGGAAAATGCTGAGCGTGAGATGTCCTATTCGCGACGTGAACCGGTTACCCAGTATCGTACCGTCAAGACGGATTCGGGACATTGGGAGGAACAAAAGGTGTTTCACCCCGGTTCTGTGGTGACACACTATGAACGGGAGCCGGCAGAGTGGGTTTATGACCCATGTACAGGACGCTGTTTTTATCGTGCCGGCTTGTGCAGAGAAGTTCAAATTCAACAATCTGGATATCATACAACGCAACGAAAGTGGATCTCGAACATCGTGGAGAAAAAGGTTCCTTACACACGATACGTAACAAGGAACTACATGAAAAAAGTCCCAGTCAAGATCCGTCGCTATGTTGCGGAGACCAGGGTGAATCGGATTCCGGTGCGCGTGTGTCGTATGGTTGAAGAAGAGCGAGTAAGAAAAGTTGCTGTAAGAACATGTCGCTGGATTAAGGAGGAACAGCGAACCATGGTGTCTGAACGTGTCTGCCGTATGGTTGAAGAGGAAATGGTAAAGAAGGTTCCGGTTAAAACCCGTCGCTATGTCGATGAAGAAAAAGTGGAACGGGTGCCGTACCAGGTTAATAAACGCGTACCGTATACGGTTCGTTACATGACTTCCCGATTGGTTCTCAGAAATGTTCCTGAAACGCGGGTCGTTCAGTTGCGTAGACCGGTGTTAGGATGGGAACCAAAAACAGTTTGCTTTACGGTCCCAAGTATGGTTCGGTGCCCCAAGCATTCTCCTTTTGAGATGGTGGAGCCAGCGGAACTCGAAAGACCCTTGTCTCTTCCTGGACAACAAACAGGTGAGATGCAACAGGAGGACACGACAAGGCGGGGACAGCAGAAAGAGGATTCTAAAGAATGGGTGCCGGCTAATCCCAAGGATGCCTTGTAGAAAAGTCACATGAGGGCTGTATGTGGTGAATGGATCCGCTACTGCCCGTTTGACGGATCAGCCTTTTTGGGCCAGTTCTGCTGCATCCATCGTACCAACAGAGAAATCTGCTGATCATTCAGTTGCTTACTGAATGAGGGCATCCGGTCATTATGGCTTCCATAGAGCTGTTCATGTGCCGGATCAAGGATCATTCTGGTTAACCATTTCCCGTCGGGTGCCAGATAACCTGTAAGGTCTGGTCCGGGTTCAATTCCATCGCTAACCAGGCTTCCAACAGCATGGCAGGAAAGACAGGACATCGCCTCAGAATCTTCCTGGGCATTTTCAAAACCCAGTTCAAAAACATCGAGTCCCGCACGTATCAGTGCAGCCTGAGGAGATGCTGGTTCCGGGGGTACATCCTGATCACGGAAGTTTTCTTCCGTGGCAATGTCCTCAGTGCTGGCCAGAAGCAATGCCACCAAGGCATCGATTTCATTTTTACTGGCTTTGTTCATATGGGCCTTCACGAACTGAACCATGGCACCGTCAGCATATGCAGTATTACCCAGATACTGGGGATCATCCGGTTTTTCCAGCATACCTCGAATCCATTTTTCCGGTTCTTTTCCCAATTGATACAGATCAGAGGCAGTTGGCTTACCGTCAACCGGGTAGCCACGGCCATCATGACCATTCCATCGGTGGCACATTTTGCAGTTTTCACTGAACAAATAGGGGCCCTGGGTTTTGGGATCTTCCAGCATTAAACGGGATGCTCCCCCTTCGGGGACACCGAGAACCGATGCCAATTCAGCAGCTCGCTTGCCATTTTTTTCGGCCTCTGCAACCGCTAGGTTGTAATTGTTATCTTTGCTGTCTTCGTAAAGTGCAATCCACGTGAGATAACCTGTTCCCAGAAGAAGACCTGAAAGGATAAAAATGTTAAGCATGTGACCAATCTGATAGCGTCCGATCCATGGGAATGCTGCCAGTACAATCAGAACAACAGTAGGAATAATAATCGCGCCAATTATTTCCTGGGTACCTGGAAAGTATTTAAGGAATTGAAACAGGAACAGGAAGTACCATTCGGGACGTGCCGCGTCATAGCTTCTGGAAGGATCTGCTGGAGCGCCGAGATTGGCCCCGCCCTCGGGTCCAAATCCGTGCCTGAGGACCAGCAAGAGAATGACCACCAGCACTCCTAGACAAGCGACGGTGTCTCTGCAGACCTGTTCCGGCCAGAAAGTCGTTTCACCGCTATCTCTGGGAGAATACGTGACACCATGGCGTCGGAAAACCGCAATGTGAGCCACCAGTAAGGCGATAAGGGTGGCGGGTAACAGGCCGGCGTGCAGCGCGAAGAAGCGGGTGAGGGTATGATGTCCATATTCGGTGCCCCCAACAACCAATGCCTGCAGCTTACCTCCTCCGGGAGCAATGGCCATGATATTTGTTGCCACTTTGGTGGCCCAGTACCCTTTCTCATCCCAGGGAAGCAAGTATCCGGTTAAAGAGAGCCCGAGTGTGACCAGTAGTAACAAGATACCCAGAAGCCAGTTGACTTCCCTGGGTGCACGGTAGGCACCGTAAAGAACCACTTGTAAAACATGAATGGCCAGCAGAACCACCATTAGTTGAGCGGTGTAGTGATGAATTCCTCTCAACAACCAGCCGAAGGACATTTCGTGTTGAATGTAGTAAACACTTTCCCACGCGGTCTGTGATGAAGGACTGTAGGCGGCCCAGAGGCACAATCCGGTCACCATTTGTATACCGAAGGTGAACATGAGTGTGCTGCCCCAGACGTATCGCCAGTGCGCACCACCGGGAATGCGTTCGTAAAGTGCTTCATGTAGGACATGGCGTATGCCCGTTCGGTCGTCGAACCAATCAGCAAGTTTCATCAGTGTTTTCATGAGACAGAGATTTTCTCCGGTGTGCCTTTAACGAATTTTTCAAACTTGACGAAAACAAACCCATCTTCAATCTTAGTTTCCAGATGGTCGAGCCCTCGAGCTGCCGGACTGTTCTGGTTGGCAATCTTTCCATCAAGAGAAAAGGAACTTTCATGGCAGGGGCATTGAAAATTATTGCTGCTGCTTCGGAAACTGACTGCGCAGCCAGCATGAGGACAATCTGCCTGAAAGGCTGAGACAGTCGGACTATCCGCCGCGTCCGTTTCCCGGATGATATAAACGGCTCCCAGTTGTCTACTGTAGCGGTTCCAGGCATCGGTTACGTTTCCTGAAATGGTAAATCGTCTGGGAATACCTGGAGTCAGTGTTTCAACAGGAGTCACTTTCTGAAAGCCGGAATCACGAGAGGCTTTATGCCGGGTGATAGGTGACAGCAGGAAGGCGATGCCAGAACCCAGAGGAGGAATTCCAAGTAACGCACCGAGTCCTATGGATAGCTTGGCGAACCAGGATCTTCGATTGTCTGTAGGATGTGAATCCGGTTGGCTCGGAGATGTGCTGGCTGTCATGGGAGGATTTCCTTCAAGGGGGATCAGGTAATGCTGACAGCTTAGAGCTGACCAGGAATGAGGCAAAGGACATAACATGGGGCTTCAGGGCCGCTTGCTAGCGATCTGAAGCAGATATATGAAGAGTTGAGGATTATAAAGTTATCCATGATGGGGCGGTAGGCTATCAATGACTTTTGTTACAGCTTCTTCCAGGGAACAAGTGACAATGGCGCCGGCTGCCTGCTGATGTCCACCTCCACCAAAGGTCTCTGCCCATCTTCGGCAATCAATTTCGTTACGTGACCGGAAACTGACCTTAATGCCACCGCGTAACTGTTCGATGAAGATCAGTCCCACATTAATTCCTTCCATGGTCAGGGTCAGGTTGACCAGGTCTTCTGTATCAGGAGGAATGGCGCCGGTTTTTTCAAAATCGTCACGACGGATGATCGTATAAGCCAAATGTTTGTCTTCGATCACCTTCAGTCGTTCCAACGCAGTTCCCATTAGTTTTAGACGGCCTAGCGTGTCGAGTTCATATAACTGGCGATGAAGTTTATCGGGTTCCGCCCCGGTTTCGACTAAATGAGCGGCGACACGATAGGTTCGGCTGTCAACCGAACGGAATCGAAACCATCCTGTGTCGGTAGCGACCGCTGAGAAGAGCGGGGCTGAAATGGAAGGGTCGAAAGGTATTCCAAGAAATGTTCCCAGCTCTGTGATCAATTCTCCAGTGGCTGACGCAGTGGTGTCTTTGAACATTTCCGCTCCAAGGTCATCCGCGCTCAGATGGTGATCTATCACGATCCGCTTTGCAGTCGATCCTTTGATAAAGTCCGCCATGCTGTCCAGTTGTTTCCAGGAACTGGTGTCGAGCACGATGATGGCATCTATCGGTGTTGTTTCCGGAGAGGGAGTTTGTTCATCCAGCGTTTCTATCTCGCTCGACGGATCAAGGAAGGTCAAACGCGGAGGGGTAGGGGACGCATTCAATATACGTACCGACTTCCCCATTTTTTTCAGAATTCCAGCTAGTCCCAGCTCTGATCCCAGGGCGTCGGCATCGGGACGAACATGGCTAGTAAGAACAAAATGCTGAAGCGATTCTGTCAGGTCTTGAAACGGTTTCCAGTCGATTGGTGAGGAGTCATTCAAAGTAGTGTATCCCAAAAACAGACAATCAAAGAGCAGGGTTTTCAAACCATCTATTTACAGCTGCTACATCCGCCTCCAGTTGCCGGACAAGTGCGTCCGGGTTTTCAAAAGAGCGGGTGTCACGCAGACGTTCATGAAGCTCAAGGAAGAGAGGAAGATTATAAAGATTACCTTCGAATCCGACGAGGTGGGCTTCGATCTTTTGTTGGTACTCCTGAAAAGTGGGATTGGGTCCTATGTTTACCGCGGCAGGGAAAACGTCTTTTTCAACCTTGGCAGATGCGATATAGACTCCGTCAGCTGGAACCAGTGTCTCAACCTGTGACAGATTGGCAGTGGGAAAACCGATCGACCTGCCGCGTTCAGAACCACGGCAGACAACACCTTGTAAACCGTAAGGACGATTCAGGCCAAAGTTGGCTTGTTGAATTTCCCCGGCATGTAAGCGTTGTCGGATCCAGCTGCTTGAGATCACCTGATTATCGTGCAGATAAGGCTCTACGACATGCAGTTCGACATTACAGGGTCGGGTTAAGGTTTCCAGTGTATCGATATTTCCTGCCCGTCTATTACCAAAACAGAAGTTAGGGCCTTCAACTAATGCCAGTGCTCTAAGCTGTTTGAGGATGATTTCCTCAAAGAAAACTTCTGGTGCCATGGCCAGAAATGTGGAATCGGTTGGATATGCCACAATGGTGTCAATGCCCTCACGTTCGATCAATTGTGCACGCATTGACATAGTGGTAAGTGCATGAGGGGCTGTGTCCGCCCTTAAAATCTCTGATGGAGAGGGGTCAAAAGTGAATATAACCGCCTGTGCTTTGTGCCGCTCGGCGATGGATTTTGTTTGTTGAATTAAACGTTGGTGTCCGAGATGAACCCCATCAAAATTACCGATAGAGACAACGCTATTTTGGATGTCGGAGAGCTGTTCGTGACAGCGTAGAAGTCTCACAGGAAGTCAACCACTGAATAAAGAAGAACAGGAGGGTTCGGGCCGAAACATGTGTTTGCCCAAGGGGCCGTTGTATCCCGAAAACATGTTCCTTGCCAAGGGGGGGTGACCCGTGAAGGTTTCCTTGAATGGAGGAGGACGGTGTTCCGGTTACGGCATTATCATGCAGCTAAACGGATCGGTCAACGCCATCGGTTGAGAACGATCATTTTATGCAATACACAGGAATACCCTGGATCTCACGAAGCGATGATTAAGAGGATTCTTCTTGGATAGGAAAAGTCCCTTTTGCCTTCTGGCGGGACCAGCTCGGACCCCGCAGGAATGGCGTGGATTGTGAGGTATCGGTGGTGTCGGGAACGCGTTCAATGCTAGCCCCGAGCGCGCGAAGCTTTTCGTCGAGATGGTCATATCCGCGATCGAGATGGTAGATCCGTCTGATAGATGTAGTTCCTTCCGCTGCCAGTCCAGCCAGGACTAATGCAGCACTCGCTCTCAAATCAGATGCCATGACCGAGGCACCACTGAATTGTCGTACTCCGCTGATAATGGCGTGATTACCCTCGCGTCGTACCTGTGCCCCGAGTCTTGCCAGTTCGGAGATGTGCATGAAGCGATCGGGAAACACCTTGTCCGTTACAATGCTGATGCCTTCGCACAGTGACAGTAAAGCGGTGAGTTGGGCCTGAGCGTCCGTTGGAAATCCGGGATAAGGTAAAGCGATGATATCGGTTGCCGTGAGTCTGGAACCACTCTGTATTCGTATGTCATGAAACACACTTTCTGTTCGACTGGTAGAAGCATGGCCAGGGAAAGATTTTTCTAACTCGATTGAAACACCGATTTCTCGAAGTGTTTCCAGAACGGCAGTGAGATATTCCGTCGGGACCTGTCTGAGTTTCACCTGATCACCTGCTATTGCAGCAGCAATAAGCAGGGTGGCTGCTTCGATGCGATCTGGGATTACGTGGTATTGCGTGCCGTGAAGTTGATCGACACCTTCTATCGAGATGCGTGGAGTTCCAAGACCTCTTATTTTGGCGCCCATGGCATTCAGATAATTACCCAGATCGACAACTTCGGGTTCGCAGGCAGCGGATTCAAGAATCGTTGTTCCCTTTGCGAGCGTTGCGGCAGACATGATATTGCAGGTTCCCGTTACCGTACTTCCAAAGGGGCCACCAAGAAAAATATGAGCACCTTGAAGTTGAGTTGCATGTGCATAAACATAGCCATGCTGAATCTGAATATCAGCACCCAGTGCGCGGAGACCTTTTAAATGCAGTTCAATCGGTCTGTGACCCAGGTTACAGCCACCGGGAAGGGAGACAGACGCTCTCCCGCGACGAGCCAGAAGCGGTCCCAGAACGCAGATACTAGCACGCATACGTCGGACAAGATCATAAGGTGCCTGAAAGGAGGTTTCGTCTATTAGCTTCAGTTCCAGAGAGCTGGAGTGGCCGGTCGTGTCTACCGTTTTGTCTAATCGGCTGACAGAAAGGCCTAGTTCACACAGAACGGCACCCAGTGTGTCGACATCTGCTAAATCCGGAACCGAATGAAGGACGGTGGTTCCTTGCGCCATCAGCGAAGCAGCCATGATCGGAAGTACCGCATTCTTGGAGCCACTTAAAGTGACTTCTCCGTTCAATTTGCGACCGCCGTGAACGACGAATTTTTCCATCCCTGGATCCTTTTTGCAGGAAGTCGTAAAATGATTTCCCTGCGATTTTCGAAGATGTCACATGAGGTTGTGAGGCGCGGTATTTTACTGTCTTACCCTTCTGCGGCAATAGGGATGTTTGGTTTCAGACCGTAGTCGTGATGTGATGTGTATGGTGAGCCATGCTGCACACGTCGGGATGTTCCGGATGACCGGTGAGTAAATCGAGTCAGTGTATGTCTTTCTTCACCGTCGAGAGTCTAATCGATGACGCAGTGACTTGTGCGATCGGTGGAAGTAGTCCAGCACCTGTTGTTTTTCCGCGAAATTTCGAAGTTGTACTACCTCGATACGTTCTTCGAGCTTCTTCATCAGCCACATAATGGATTCTGTGTTGCGCGGTTCTTTTCCCTGCCACTGAATATAGATCGGGTTGGTATGTGCTTCTGCGTCGGGACGGCTTTTAGAGTCTTTGGAGTAGGCGCGTGCCGCGATCCATCCTGGTTTTTCGACAGGTAGGTTCCAAGTGAGGTTCCAAGGTCCTTTCCCGGAAAGAGACGCATGTTTCAGAACTCTTCCATCTTGTATGACTTCAATATCGGTGACCGGTACAACGGGGGACTCAATGTTAAGATTGGCAGTAACCGAGGAGGCTTGATGGAGAGCGATCGCACCTCCAGGAGCGATGCGGTTAACTTCGAATCGCAACAGAGGGCCATTGGTGAAGAAACTGTTTCCGGCGGCGGCGCCCTGAATCCATTTTTTTACGGTTAGTTCTCCAGGGATTCGTACATAAGTACGGCAGTCCCCCAGAGCGCGGCAGTAGGGGTAGTCACTGGCTCCGATTCCCGGGAATCGGTATCCGGCATTTAGAATGTGATACCATCCCTCGATCCCGATTCCGCGATATTCTGCAAATTGAAGAAGCTCAACGCCGTCTGTCTTCTGCTGCGGTACATCTCCATAAATTCCTTTTGCATAACCACCATGCGCATGGAATGCGAATCCACCGAGCTGGTGTAACTCATCCGCAACCAGGCCAAAAACAGGCCAGTTGTTCGGATCCGTCATCAGTCCGTCTGCCTGTACGAGTTGTTCTCCTGCAAGCATCAGGATATGTCCATAAGTGTTGGCGCGGTATTCCTGTGATGAAATCATGTGGTAGTTCCCGCGCTGGCGAATCGAGGTGTTACCGTACAGGGTCTGGGGCCATATTTGATCTGTCATTCGCGGGCTGTAACTTTCCGGTGCATTCATTGCAAGTATGAATCCTGCGTGAATGTCTTCAGCTGCAAGCAGTTTAAATAACAAACGGTCCGTTCCTGATGTGCCATCCCGAACAAAATGTAAATGGGTGTCGCCACTGAAATAACCGTGTTGGCGGATGCTTGAAACGCGTTTCAAACGTAACGTAACCAGTGCTGGTGATCGGGTGCTGACTTCAAGAGTCTGTCGGATGGGTTGGTACTCAAACCCTTTCCATGCTTCTAGTTGAATCGTTCCCGATGGTACGCGAATTTCGGACTCTCCTGGAGAATAGAAAAACCATCCAAAATAACGAAAAGGACCTTTCCCATTACGGTTCCCTGTTCGATGAAGGCTGTAAGTGGACAGGGCATTCTGATCCGGATCAGGTTCGTAATAACGACCGTCGGGTCCAATGACATTAAGTCGTGCTGCAATAGGATTCCCGGAATCGGCATCAACCGTTTTAAGCCTGATCAGAACTCCTTGACGATCGGACAGTTGCGCAGGCGTTCCGGGTCCTGTTGCACCAGGAGGCGTGTGGAACACGGCCTCTTCTTCAGGTATTTCAACGACTTCCTGAAGGGCACGTGCTGTTTCTTCAGGGATTGCACGCTGCCCTAGGTATACGGCGATCAGAAGCGTGATTGCAGTAGTGGTGAGGAGAATAACTCGCATAGGTTTTCCAGAAACAGGATGACCCGTTTTTAATGTTGAGGGCGGTAGGAGGCTTTTCCGGGAATGCTGGTACGGACATGTAATAAAAGCTTGCCACAGGTAATATAAAGTGTTTTGAGATCGGGTCCTCCAAAGGTGCAGTTGGTGATGGTGTCCTCCGGGGTTGAGAGAAAAGCAATCAGTTTTCCCTCTGGTGAGATCACATGAATACCCGGTTTCGTATCGAGAGTCTCACTGGTGCCACGCCGATTGTGAAGTCCAGCTGCAATATAGAGGTTCCCTTCTTCATCGATACACATTCCATCACCGCTGCGGCCGGGGTAGAAATCATAAAGTAGCCGTTCACGAGAGACGGTTCCATCTTCGTGCAGATCGTAACAGCGTATTCGGCGAGCATGGTTTTTCTTACCGTCTGCATCAATCAGGTAAAGCCGGGAATCATCCGGAGAGGTAACAATTCCGTTGGGCATATCAATATCCGGCCAGCTTA
>CAXEIY010000142.1:0-108607 GCA_963996245.1 uncultured Planctomycetia bacterium
AAAAGCCGTACTTCCACTGGCATCTCTCAGCTCTCTTGGAAGCTCACCGATTTCAATGCGCTGAACCAAGGACGATTCGGATGTGGTAATATCAAGATGAGCTGGACCGCGCACCACCAAGAAACCTTGTTGGGGATCCCCATTAATTATTTCCAAGCCACCTATCATCACACGATCATCGGTCCCTTCCAATTTCTGTTGAAGTTGGATGCGTATCGTCAATGCTTCTGAAACCGGCTCTTGCAAGAGTACGGAAACATGAGTGTAACTGCCCTCCTCTGAAACCGTCTGAGATTCCGGTTGTGAATTGTCCAGTAATTCCAAGGCCAGCAATTCCATCCGGGATGGAAATCTCACCACAAATTGCGACACGTCCCCTGGCTGAGCATTAAGTACCACCGTCGCCTCATTCACAACTCTTTGCTGCTGAATCGTCGCCAGCCATTGCAACTCCCAACGCAATCTGGCATCTTCTGATCTTTCGATTCCACGACGAGGCTGCCACTGCAACAAGGACGGCTTATCCAATGGAAAACCAAATCTTTCGATAACCGTGTTGCCACGTTCGTTGTCATAGTGCACACGCAGCTGTTGTTCCTCTCCAAACCATGCTTCCACTTCATCTGAAACTGTCAACCGAAGAGATGATACGGTAGCTCGCAATGGTGATATGGACGGAAACTGTAATCGCCTTCCTCCTACGGACACTTGAACCGGAACAGAGAAAGATAGCTTCAATGTGTGCAATCCTTTCCCTTGGATTACCCAATGAAAACCATCTTCTACTGCATCCAGTCGGTCCGATCCGGCGTCATAGTCCTCCAGTGGAAGGGGGTGAACAGGAACTGTAACAGGATCCTGTTGTTCTATTTGTGCCTCCAGAATTACCTCAAATCGAGCATATTGTTCGAAAACTGTTCCCTCGGTTCTCGCTCGAGCCAAGCCCGACGTAACTTCCTTTCCAACCGACTCTACTGGTGTTGAGGCTGGGGGCTGGGAAAGGGATTCTTGACTGATCGAGTAGATTGCAGCACTTGCCGGCTCATGCTCGAATACATGCCACCGAAGCATAAGGCATAACGTCAGAAAGACCGCCATCGGCGCAAACCTTGCGGAATGAAAAATCGGGAGCAATGCCAAGAGTTGTTACCCAACAGAAAACGGGCTGGAAATGACCTGACACACCTCGTTCCTCCATGCCGGGGGCATCGAGGATTATAGGATACGCGATGTGCACCTTATTTTATCTTATCCAGTGGTACAGGCCTCGGAAAGCAGGAACTTTCCTTCATTGCGAGTTTTCACTCCACTCCAAAAAACCATTCAGAAACAGCCGTATGGGCCAAAGACTCACTCAAGAAGTGATTCATCAAGACGATAAAGGGGTCAAACAACCTCTGATCTGATCATGTAATGCCGTCCCGTTACTTGAAAGAAGCCGGGGATCGTCAATCCAATATGGTCTATTCTCAAAATCCGTACATTTCCCCTGTGACTCGTTGAGAATTAATACTCCAGCCGCAACATCCCATGCATTCATACTGGGTGCCCAGAATGCATCGAACCGTCCGGAGGCCACGTAAGCCAGATTCAATGCCGCAGAACCTGTTCTTCTTAAGGATTGACTTTTATCAAGAACATTCAGAAAGCACTCGATCTGTGGATGGTCTCTCTGCACCCCAGGAGGAAAGCTGGTCACAACGAGCGCCTCTGACAATGAATCAATCTCGCTCACCTGTAACCGCTTATCGCCCAACCACGCTCCGTACCCATGTATAGCACAGAAACACTCATCCTGTATCGGATCATAAACTACTCCCACAAGCAGTTCCCGACTCCTTCTGAGTGCAATCGATACCGAGAAAAACGGACAAGCATGAACGTAATTAGTCGTGCCATCAAGTGGATCAACCACCCACACAAATTCATGCTCTTGCTGTGCCTCGTGCCCCTCTTCTCCAAGAAATCCATGTTCCGGATATCGAGTCAGTAAGACTTCCCTAATTGCTTTTTGAGATGCCACGTCCGCCTCGGTTACCAGATCGGCCTTGGCCTTTTGTCGCACCCCTAATTTTCCGGTCCAGTCCTTTAGGAGAGATCCGGCTTTTCGTGCAGCCATTTCAGCTGTTTGAAGGTACTCCTCTAAGGATGATTTCTGCATCGCTGTTCCACCTGTTACTGAATTCTTAACCCACTGTTATCAAACTCCGTAGTTGTTAGCACGGACCCTGCCTCCCTAAAATGTTTGTGACGTCCGTCTATAACATACTTCACTTCATCGACACAAAACAACCGAACCAGTCCGAGTTGAACCTGACTTCCGCAAGGCAGATTATTTGTCAAGCAACGATTCAACCAAAGGAACAATATCTGACTCGTAACTGAACTCACCTGATCCGGCACCGCCAAATTTCTTGACTAAGCCACCGTCCCTGCCATAGACAAAAACAACGGGGATACTCTCAATGTTCATCGCTGAAAACAACTCGGTATCCGGTGTCTCCGAGAGCAGATTATCACAACCTTCCGCTACTTGATTGGCAAGAAACTCCTTTACCGCACCAAGATGGTCTTCCGGCGATTCCGACCCAATACCCAGGAAGTCGCTATTAACCGATATCCCTACAACCCCTTCGGACGCTTTTTCTCGATCGAGTTCTACCAAACCAGGAAATTCCCTGATACACGGCTCACACGTCGTGGCCCATACATCCACAACCACAATGTTTCCTACCTGCGATGCGATGAATGCTTTAATTTCATTGATATCCATCACTCTTACATCGATGTTGGAAGAGTCGTCTTGGGCATTCGACACGGCTACAGAGGAACCGCTTTCCACAGTCGACTGTTCCTCAACATCATTGGCCGTCTGTTGCGGAGCGCAACCCTCAACAATAATTAACATGACCAAACTCAGGAAGAGATACTGACCTCGATACCTTTTATGTTTTGATAATGGATCCACAATCTTGATTTTCATGATATTTGCCTTCCTGATTGTATAGCTAATGCGGTACGATAAATGTTCGGATCACGGGTGGCCACTCTATAGGTTCGTACACCCCATCGGATTCCCGTGTCAATCAACATCACGGCTTCAGTCAGATAGATCTTATTTCCATTTACGAGAATGCCACCATGCCTAAAAGTCAGCGTAAAGTCAAAAAAGCAAACCATGGGAAAAGACCTGCCAGCAGCCAGGCACGCCGTCTCAAGCGAAAGAATGTAAGAACCTAACGGAACTTGGCCTCCGTGGTGATGCCCTCTTTCAGACTTCAATAGTCTGACGTACTAAGAACGAGAAACCTTCCAGAATACCTGTGTGCGCTATGGAAAGGCGATGTTTGCCGTCTTGGCGTCCTTTCACAGCAATGTCCGTCTTATGTACTCGACCACTCACTTTTCCCAATGTCCATTCTAGAAAGCGACTAGTGATACACGCTTGAAACCCTGTTCCGATGCTCTGCCGGAAAAAACCAGGAACCGTCTTGTCATTCTTTTTTAGGTTCGATCCCTGGAACCAACAAGTGTAGTGAGCCTCTGAAAGAGGAACCCGAGGGTATTCCTGAAAGATGCCGTGCCTATCTTCAAAATGCCCGAATCTCGACAACTCTATCTGTTTTCAGGGCACATTTGAGATTAACGATTTCAAAAGAACGGAATTTAGACCCGGCCAGTGGAGAGGAATATTCCGTTAAATGATTCAGCAACCTCATCATTTCTCTACTTTGAACGGAAAAGTGCTCACCACCGCAGTCTGTCTCCTCTTACTATTCCTTGTTCAAAGTGCCAGTTTTATTTTCTCTAAAAGCCTGACCTGGGACGAGACCAAGTATCTTGGAGTCGGAAAACATTTGCTGAACAGTGAATCATGGACACTGGATCCTGCAAGAGATCATCCTCCTCTCAGCTTCTACCTTTCGTCAATTGGAATGGCAGACCTCGAGTTCAACGAACCCGTTGAGCCAAACAACCCTGTTGAACGCGGAAAACAACTTCTTCATCAGCATGGCAATGCTCTTATTTATCGCGCACGCCTGCCCATGCTCGTTCTAGGTTGTATACTGGGGATCTCCCTGTTTCTCTGGAGTCATGAATTATACGGCAACGCCGGAAGCCTTGTGACGCTGTCGTTGTTTTCTATTTCACCTAACCTGATAGCCCATCAAAGTCTGATCACTCCCGATTTCGCTCTTACTACTTTTTTTTTCACCACAGCCTGGTGCTTCTATCGTTCGATTATCTCCGGACGTTACCTCTGGTTCTTTGCTCTTGGGATAAGTACTGGATTCCTGTTACTGTCCAAATTCACCTCTTTGTTTATTTTACCAATCGGCCTGTGGTGGCTGATCACCATTTATCGACATCGATCTGAACCTTTTTTATGTGATCGCTTTTGGCTGAAGATCAGCTCTTCTGCTTTCGTTTCTGTCATGATCGTATGCATTGCCTATCGATTCCAACTGGATCTGCTCTATGACGGCATCGCTTTTCAATATCAAACTTCACGATCACCCTGGCCAGCGTACTTTTTGGGAACTGTGAGGCAGAAACCTGTACTGGCCTATTTCACCACAACCCTTTTGCTGAAGTTACCGATCCCACTACTAGTATTAACTGCCTGTTCTCAACTGGCAACACCTCGCCTGCAACACCTCGTCCATCAGCTGACACGAACCATTGCGTTCTGTTTCCTTCTTTTTTTCGTTATCTATTTTTCTTTTTTCAGTCACCTCAACATCGGATTTCGCTACCTGCTTCCCATGGTCCCTTTCTTGATACTGATTTCCGGACAGTGTCTTTTTATATCCAAATCCAGTCGATTTAAAACCGTGACCATCGGCCTGTTGTTACTTGGGCAGGCAACCAGTATTCTTCATGCGGGATGGAGTCAGCAGGGAGGCCCACACTACCTTTCCTATTTCAATGAGTTGACTGGTGGCCCAAGCAATGGCTACCTTTTTCTAGCTGATTCCAATCTGGATTGGGGCCAGGATTTGAAAGGGCTCAAGCAATACATCGACCAACATCCCCAGGAACAATTCTTGATCCTGTATTGGGGATCTATGCCGCTTGATTTTTATGGCCTTCGTCCTAGTCAACTGCCTTCCCCCGAAAAGGCCCCTACTAATGTTTTGGTTGCCATTAGCACAACACGGCTACTAGGTATTTATGAGGAAGACCCGATAGTGTATCGCTGGCTTTTACAAAAACCCACGATTGCACGGATTGGATATTCCATTCACATCTTCCGACTATGATAAGAAAGCACCGCTCAAGAAAGATTATCCCAACCAGGGAAAGATCTTGGGCGCACATCCCGTCAACTCGTATACTTGTAAGTAGTTGACTATTCGGTGAGGTTTGCAATGGATACTGTCTTCGTTCGTCCCCAGATTTCCCATCTTGTATTTCAACTTTTCGGACGTAGTCTTCACCCCGAACTGTTTGAGTTCGTCTCATCCTATCAAGTTAGGCGGGATACCTACCAGGCAACCGTTCACCTTACTGAGTGTGGGCATGTTATTAGCTGGCAGTACAACGACACGTGTTTTTGTGAAGTTACGAGCTCACAGAAACAACCTCTTCCTCGTAACCAGCGGCTGATTCACTACCCTCTCCGAGGTGAACAAAACGCCGACCTTCGGAACCCGAAGGGAGCAATCTACCAGATGAACTTTCAGCTCGAACACCTGGATTCCGAAGTATTCTGGTACGTCCAGAACCAGCTTTCCGAAGAACGAGTCAAACAGGGCCTTTATCATCGATTTCAAACATCCAACCGAATTACCGCTGGCCCACTAAGTATTATCCACGTAGAACCGCGTTCTCGAAGCCTGCTTGTTCAAACTTTCCACACCTTTCCGGAAGAGCACGCCATCGTCAAAACACAATCCTTGTTTGAGATCTGAATCTCACGTGGTAGCGTTTTTATGGTTGCCAGAGGTTCTTCACAGAACATCTGCCTTATATGTCTTACTTCCATCCTTTCCAGGATAACCGTATTTCCTGTACCGAATCGAGTGAGCGGTAAAGGTAAATAACGGTTAACCCAAGACACACTGACTAAATGCCCTCTATCCCAGGATTTCCATCTCGGAACAAGCTACTGGCTCCCGCCGGAAGTCAGTCCTTTACCAGCCTCTCTAACCAGATGTCCAAGTTCCGGAAGAATGATCTTTGTCATTGCAAGCTGAACTGCGCCGCGTGATCCCGGCATGGATAAAACAACCGTGGTTCCAATCAGGCCTCCTATGGCACGACTTAACAAAGAGGCGGAACCAATCTCCTCGTAGCTCAACATACGAAACAGTTCCCCAAAACCCGGAATAACACGATCTAACAGTCCCAAGATACATTCGTACGTCTGATCACGCGGACTGATACCAGTACCGCCGGTGAGCAAAATAGCATCAATATTCGATTGTCTGGCGAGGCTTTCCAGTAAGGAGCCTAACCGTTCCGGGTCATCCGGAATCAACTTTCTCTCCACGCATAGATACTGCTTCTGTTGAAGTAATTTCATTATCTCCAATCCAGAAGTATCTGTTTCAAGCGTACGGGTATCACTAAGGGTCACCACGGCGCAACGAATCAGGGAAGGTGCCCCATCACGATGTTCATCAACACTACTGATTGAACTCATTGCCCTTTTTCCTTCTCCAAAAAAACATGACCACTTTTGGCAAACTCAATTCACTTTCACTTTTGCTACCGTTACATTGATGATCGAGTCGACACAAAATAAGATATCGGTTCGACAACTGTCACCACAAGGCAGAGATCCTCAAATGCTTTTTCGATTATCGCTTCTGCTACTATGTCTCGTCGTTTGTCGCTCCTCAAACGGGGAAATTATCCTCTTGAAAAATGGTGGCGAATTATTGGGTATGGTTTCGGACAAACAATCCTCGGACACCCTTCTCAAGATTCGAACGATCTCAGGTGGTCTGCTGATCATCCCAAGAAACCAGATTGCCCAAATTGTACCACGCAACAGGCATGAACGAGCGTATTACACACAACGTGATAAAACCCCAGACACCATTGAAGGACACCTCGAATTAGCACTGTGGTGCAGTGATAAGGATCTTCGTCAATACCGACGGGCACATCTAATACAGATTATCAGAAAAAACCCAGACCACCGTAAAGCGCGTATCCTGCTCGGCTACGCGAGATATCAGGGACAATGGTTGACCCGTGAGCAACGCATGCGTGCACGTGGATATCAGCGATACAGAGGACGCTGGCGATTACCACAATCAATCGCAATTCACCAGCAAAGAGAACAAAACAAATGGTACCAGCCGATTCAAACATGGGTCCGAGCTATCAAGGGGCCCGATACACGTCAAGCCAGAATAGCTCTTGGAAAAATAAGAAAGCTTAGTGATCCTGATTCACTCCCGGCACTGCATCGCTTTCTTTCAAAAGATCCTGCGATCCAAATCAGAATCCTGTATATCGAAACTCTTTTCCAGATTCACACACCGCTGGCTATCGATTTGATGGTAACGCAATCATTACTTGACGACAGTATGCAAATCCATTCCATCGTCACCTCACATTTCGCAATACACCATGATCCCGATCCTGTCACACTCTACACCGAAAACCTTACTCATGAAAACACCCGTGTGGTTCAGAGGTCTGCGGACGCACTTGGCAAAATTGGTGACGCCCAGAGTGTAACGGCTTTGATTCGTGTGTTGGTAGACTCACCGTCACGGTCTGAAGTATCAGAATCCACGATTGAACAACCCCCTTCAAAAAGGGAACGTTCTACCACCCCTTCACTCGATCCTCTGATCTCAAATCATGACGGAACAGATGCGACTCCCTCCCCAAAAGCGCCCCTTCCAGGTGTTGTCGATGAAGGGCCCGTGACTGGAAACCCCGACATTCTGGCCGCTCTGGAAACTCTCACCGGAGAAAATTTTCATTATGACCCAAAATTGTGGTTCCAGTGGTGGAACAACATTAAAGACCAGGAAGGTCATATCAAAATGCACCGTCAGACAGATGCATTGAAATGACAGGAACACTCTGGGGACACTCTGACCTCTACCGACAGTGACAGTCCCTGTTTTCGTAGTGACCGAACCGAAAAGAACTCACGACGACGCTTTTGAAAAACCATGCTCGATTAGATAGTTTCGTTATTTTCATTAATGGGGGCCATTACGAGTTTGCGTGTATTCACATCCCATATGCGAACACATCCATCATCACTGCCACATGCCAGCCAGTGACCATTGGAAGAAAATCGGATTTGCGTCGGTCTTTGACACTCTGCCGGTAACGGACTGCCCAGTGACTCGCCTGTCTGGGCATCCCAAAAATAAATCATGCCATCAAACCCCGAAGAGGCTAGAAGCTTGCTGGACGGGTGAAATGTAACGCATCGAACATACTCTGTATGGCCCCGCAATGGATCGCCAATCGGTTCACCCGTCTGTCCATCCCAAAGACGAACGGTTTGATCGTTGCTTGCCGAAGCCAGCAACCTTCCGTCCGGACTGAATTCAACCCATCGAAGCCAGTCATCGTGCCCTTCCATCACAACCCTGACTTGCTGATTCGACACATCCCATAAACAGAGCGTGTTATCCTTACTGGCCGAAACAAGAGAAGTACCGTCAGGATGGAATGCAAGTGAACGCACATGATAGCCATGGCCTTCCATCGGACCGCCTATGGCTTCCCCGGTTCGAGAATTCCATAAGCGCACGGTCATGTCTCGGCTACAGGAAGCCAACAGATCCCCTCCGGGACTGAAGACCACTTGAATCACTTCATCGGTATGACCCACCATAGCGTTTCCAATAGGACGATCCTGATCAAGATCCCAACGGCGTACGGTATGGTCAAAACCTGATGACGCAAGGATGCGTTCGTCAGGGCTTAAAGACAACGAAAGAACACTGCGGTAATGGCCCACAAATGCGGACCTCTGCAATCCACCTTTTTCGAAATCCCAGGAAAAAATAAGGCCATTCCGCCGCGAGTAATAAAGAGTCTTCCCATCACTGGAAAAAACAACTGCCAAGACAACGGCACTGTAGTCTTTACTGGAAAATGGATATTGATAACGTTCGTTTAAATTCCAAAACCGAACCGTCCCATCCCAACCAGCTGAAACCAGTTCCTGACCCTCAGGATGAAAAGAAACAGCATACACCGGTCCAATGTGTCCCACCAACGGACTGTCCTGTGCCTGACCGTCGCTCGTATTCCAGATCTGAACAACGCCATCCCAACCTGAACTGGCCAACTGTTTTCCATCACGGCTAAAAGCCACAGAAAGCACAAAATCCGTGTGTCCTTTAAAAGGAGGACCTGCAGGTAACTGACTTTCCAGATCCCAAACTTGAATCGCTCCCTGATGACTGGCCGACGCAATCTGCTGGCCACAAGGGCTGAAACTGATAGCGTGTTTTGCACCGGGACGTCTCTCCGTAGAATCCGAAATCATTCCTTCCATCGTTCCACAGTGTTTTCCGGTTTCTGTCTCCCAAAGATCGATCTGCCCCTGTGAACTGATCGAAGCTATTCGACGTCCATCCGGACTGAACTGAACTGCGTTGACAGCCCCTTCTGCCACGTGCAGGCTATCCTGCTTGCAAACGTTAAAACCGATATCCGATGCAGTGATACTCCAAAGGCATATTACACCGTCCTGGCCTCCGGAAATCATACGGTTCCCATCCGGTGAAATAGCAACACCAAAAACATCACCTTGATGAGCCTGAAGTTCAGAAAATACTTCTACTCCCTGATCAATGTCCCAAATGCGGACACTTCCATCACGACTCGCCGATGCCACATGTTTACCGTCCGGGTGAAAAACAACACAATGAACATGTCCCTTAAAACCATCGTGCCCCACAAGCGGATCACCTTGGGGTAACCGGGTTAATCCGTTCCAAACCTGAATAGTGCCGTCACGGTGCCCCGATACAACACAGGTTCCACACGGACTGTATGCTACACACTGGACCCTGCCATGCCCTTCTTCTTTCGCACGTCCCTTCTTGTTTCCGGAACCAGAACCCTTTCGCTTTCCTGTTCCATTCACAGCACACCCACCTTTGCTTACAAAGGGTATTACTTAACTGTCACTGACATCACACTTAAGAATACTCCTGCCTCACTCTCTCGACTACGGTTTAAATCCTTTATCAGATGCTCTACCCAATCTCACATTGCTTACTGCCTTACGCATCTTTACTGATTCTGAAGAGTGAAAGTTTACATCAACTCTGCTACATCCGTATCTTACCCGGTCAGCATGAATCCTGAAGACGGGATCCTGGAAAAATAATTATGGTGATCACAAAAGAAGGACCGATGAACTAAATCAGCACGTTCATATGTTTTTAAGCATTGCGTGTTCGGTTCACCGAGCATAGTGAAAATCGGCAACCTGAATTCATTATTACCATTACAACGATTGTAATAGCTGGCTAGGGCATGTGCCTCCTTACGGAAAAACAAACACTCACCTGTAGCAGTTATTTCACGCTCTTTTTTGCCAGACCCCATACGACAACAACCCTTCAAAAAAAACTCGTTCTTTCATAGAAGCGAGACGGAATACAGAAAAGGTTTCCTGCCATGCATATTCTATTTGTCCACCAGAATTTTCCCGCACAATTCGGGCATGTCGCACACTACCTAGTGGAAAACCATGGTTTTCAGTGCACCTTTGTTTCTCAGCGACCCGAAGGTAACGTGGGAGGGATAAGAAAAATCCAGTATCACCTTAAAGGAGGAGCAACTGCTAAAACGCATTATTGCGCTCGAAGTTTCGAAAATGCGGTTGCCCACACCCATGGTGTTTTCGAAGCCTGTGAAAAAAATCGTGACCTACAGCCGGATCTCATTGTCGGACACAGTGGATTCGGTTCCACTCTTTTTCTGCGTGAGCTGTATGATTGTCCCATTATCAATTACTTCGAATACTTCTATCGTGCCCATGGCAGTGACCTCGATTTCCGCCCTGAGTTTCCGTCTGGTCCTCTGGATACACTGCGATCGTACTGTCGCAATGCAACCCTGCTGCTTGACCTGGAGAATTGCACACATGGATACAGCCCTACCCATTGGCAAAAAAATCTGATTCCCCAGTCTTATACCGATAAAGTCGATGTTATCTTCGACGGCGTAGATACAGAAATCTGGCAGCCATGGGAATCTGTTCCTCGCATGGTTGGTCCTAGAAAAATTGATCCGGACACGCGTATCGTTACCTATGTTTCGCGTGGCATGGAAAGTATGCGAGGTTTTGACATCTTCATGAAGGTTGCCAAACGTATCTATGAAAACAATCCCAACGTGATCTTTGCTGTAGTGGGAGCTGAACGGACGGCCTATGGGGGTGACCTGAAACATATCAAGGAAGACAGTTTCAAAGAATACGTCTTCAATCAGGATAACTACAATCTCGAAAAGTTCTGTTTTTTAGGCAATGTACAGCCCCGTTCACTGGCACGCCTTCTTTCCATAAGTGATCTGCATATCTATCTCACCGTTCCTTTCGTCCTCTCCTGGTCCCTGTTTGACGCCCTCGCTTGCGGATGTAAGGTGGTCGCATCCAACACAGACCCCGTTCGTGAACTGGTCACACACGAAGAAAACGGTTTACTGGCCGATTTTTATGATATCGACGGTCTGACTGACCTGGCCCTTGGCGTTCTTGACAATCCCGAGGATCACGCCCACCTCGGAAAGGCCGGTGTTGATATTATCCGTGAAAAATATTCACTCGAACAGATGCTTCCTAAAATGCTCGACCTCTATGAGCGTGTTACCAGCATGGAATCGTAGTGTGCCAGCTCACGTTCTTTCACAACTATTCTGCGCAACCCTACTATTTACTCTGTAACTGACAGTAAGTAGTGGATGCATACTGCATGGTATTGCAGCAATGACATTTTTACGCAGTACCTGTGCTTATCGTCTTCTTTCCATCACCAGGTGAGTCGCAATCTACCAAGGATCCTTTTCCCGATTTTCATTTACACACCTGTGCACAACAAAACCGAAGATCCTGTTATTGCCCATTTAATTTTCCCCAATCTGTGAAATAGGCCGGTGTGCCGATACTCACACAATGATTGGTCATATTCACCGAATCTCTCTGGCTCCTTCTTAGCCGCAAACGATTGCAAAAATAAAAACACCATTCTCATTTCATCAAATCGTTTTATCATGGTGCAAGCGGTCGATAACCTAATTCGACCTCTGTCGGTAGTATCCTTAATTTGACCTTCACATATGATCTGTCATACAAAGGTGTTCCAAAATTATGGTCATTTCTTCAATGATAAGTAATACACTCGTCCTCGCTTTGCTGATAAATGATCTGCCGTCATCCTCATCTCAAATACAAAGAGAAGTCCCTTTACCATCTTCCATTACAGATGAAACTATGAAACTACTTACCCTTTTCCGCAAGGAGTTCGTACCTGTCACTCCCGGAACCGACCCTTTTCCCGCACGATTTATCATGGGGCGTGATGACGGTCCGTTAGAAGAAAAACCAGCTCACCAAGTTCAGTTTGCCTCGGCGTTTGAAATAGCACGCTATGAAGTCCCCCAAAACCTTTGGGAAAACATCATGGGAAACAATCCCTCAAAATGGAAAGGACCTCGTAATTCAGTTGAAATGATCAGTTACGACGATGCGCTTCGTTTCTGTGAGAAAGTGACCACCGTAATGCGACAAGCCAAACTGATTCGTCCTACCCAGCTGGTACGTCTACCCACTGAATCAGAATGGGAATATTGTGCGCGTGCCGGCACCACAACACGTTATAGCTTTGGTGACGATGCCCAAGCACTGGACAAATTCGGGTGGTATCGAGGCAACGCAGCCGGCAATGACCCTCCGGTAGGTGCCAAGCAACCCAATCCGTGGCATCTTTATGACATACATGGTTACCTCTGGGAATGGTGTCTTGATTCTTTTCACGAAGACTATGCTGAGGCCCCTGCCGATGGTTCCGCGTGGCTTTCAAAATCAGATCTCCCACACGTGTTGAGAGGAGGCAGCTGGAAAGATCCTGCGGAACGCCTGACATCGAGCTATCGAAGGGCTGCTTCAAAAAACCTGCTCGATGATGCCGTCGGTTTACGTTGTATTCTCGCTACGGAGCCATGACACCTAAACAGCCTATCAGAGCCAGTACGTCGGTACGTTGACAAACACAGCACCCTCTTTTGTCAGCACCCAGCGCTGACTCTTGTTGATGCCCACATTTACCATGAGCTATTTTTCCTTTAGCTCATTTCTATTTCGTGCAATTTGTATTCCTGACAAATTGCATACCGTACTCCGCTTACAATAAGTCACGAGGCCGTGGTGTCACCGGAATGTCCGACCAAATGATCCCGGACAAATTCAATGGGGTGACTCGCACGCTGTCCCTGGTGGTCGTGAATCTGATGGCGACACGAAAAACCGGGAGCCAGAATGGGACCCTGATGCGAATCAATAGCCGGAAACAGTACGCGGCCACCAATGCGCTGACTGATATCATAATGGTCTTTTTCATAACCAAATGATCCGGCCATACCACAGCATCCGGAATCCGGCTCGTAAACCGTAATCCCGGGTAACCAGTTCAACATCGTACGCGTTGATGCTGTGCCCACCAGTGCCTTTTGCTGACAATGTCCGTGGAAGAGCGCCGTCTGATTCGTTGTTTTAAAAACTGGAGGTGCTGGGTGAACTGCCTGTTCACGATCCTGCATTGCATTGAGAGGATTAACATCGCTATCAAATGCCTGCTGCCATCTTGTGACCAGCCACTCATCCAGCATGAATATCGATCCGGCTAACTTGTCGGTTTCCGGTCCCGGTAACAACTCTGGATATTCATCCACCAGCGTGAGTAAGCAGCTCGGTTCACAACCAACAAGGTGCATCCCTTGCTCCATCCGGTCAAGCAGGTGGCTCACATTCTTTCTAATCAGCTGTTTCGCCTCTTCGAGCAGCCCCTTCGAAACAAGCGGGCGTCCGCAACACCACAGATTCGCCAGTTCGACTCGGAATCCAAAAGCTTCCAATAACTCGACAGCTGCCTGATTAATGCCCGGTTCGGTGTAACTCGTAAGACAATCATTGAGCAAAAGGACCGATTCTTCCTTTCCAGGCGGGTTCAGTGCATGCATGGCGTTATGGGAACCAGTATTTCGATTTTCCACATGTCTTGCAAACCACTTATTGAAATGGTCATGTACAAAAGGCGGCATGCTTCTACGTCTATCAATCTTCCATAGCTTTTCATTCATCCAGCGTGTAATTGACAAATCCACAACCCGATTGGACCAGGGGGCCAACATGGACCCGATTCGATTAATCCACGGAACCTGGGTCATGAATCGAACCTCTCTAGGGATGCCGTGTTCCAGATAGTAATGCGATAAGAATTCCGACTTGAGCTTGCCAACATCCACTCCTGAAGGGCATTCCGATTTACAGGCTTTACACATCAAGCAGAGATCAAACACCTCATACATACGATGGGAAGTCCATCCAGCATCGGAAAATTTTCCTGTCAAAGCCAAACGCAAGGCATTGGCACGGCCTCGAGTTGAATGTTCTTCCTCTCGCGTCGCCATATAGGATGGACACATCGTTCCCTGATTCGTCTTTCGGCAGACACCCGAACCATTACAGGCCTCGGCAGCCCCCAGAAACCCCGCCTGACGTTGAAAGTCGTAACTGGTTGCCACCTTCGCATCAGGCATCGGAGGTGCCCATCTCAGATTTTCAGAAGGTGTCGGCGATTTGACAATTTTACCCGGATTCATATGTCCATGAGGATCAAATGCCTCCTTGATCTCACAAAATGCTTTATATAACTGGGTCCCAAATAGTTTTTCATTCCAATGGCTGCGTGCCAGACCATCACCGTGCTCACCACTGAGTGACCCGCCAAACTCGATGACCAAATCACATACGGCTTCGGAAATAGCACTCAGCAAGTCCACTTCCGTGCGTTGGGTAAGATCCAACATCGGGCGAATGTGAAGACAACCAACTGAAGCATGACCGTAAAATGCGCCCTCGGTACCGAATTGCTTGAGAATGGCACGAAATCGCGATACGAATTCGGGCAATCGGGCCGGGTCAACCGCGGTATCTTCTACGAACGCCACCGGTTTCCGTGCTCCCGGAATGGAAAGAAGCAAGGGGACACCTGCTTTGCGACATCGCCAAATGTGATCTCGTTTTTCAGCTTCGACCGCCCGAACAATCGTATCCAGTCCTGGAGTTTGATATAGCCTGTTCTCCAGATTTTTGATTGCATCTTCGACTCCGCTGGAGTTGCTACCACTGAACTCGACAATCAGTAACGCTTCAGGTGTTCCCACTACAAAATCCAGATAACTGCGATACTGAAAACTACGTGATGCTAATTGAATGATCAGTTTATCGATAAGTTCGACAGCAGAAGGCTGACATTCGATAATCGTTTCCACGGCGTCAATAGCATGCGTTAGAGTGCTGAAATGCAGTGCAACAAGCCCCCTGAAGGGTGGCAGATCAACCAGATCGACCTCTGCCTCTGTAATGGTTGCAAGGGTTCCCTCTGATCCTGTAATCAGATGTGACACGTTGAATACGTCCTCTCCAAACTCCGAACAGTGACGTTCCCATACGGATCTTGCACCGGGCGGCAACAACGCGGGATCTTGGCACCCTGATACGAACGCATCAAGATTATAGCCACTGACTCGACGAAGAATCTGAGGGTAGCGTGCACGAATTTCTTCTCGATTACTCTCAACAATGCGTTTCAATTGACGATAAATACGACCTTCAAGAGTCGGCTGCAGTTCTTTCACTGCTCGTTCTGTTTTTCCCAGTGGTTCCCACCGTGCACAGGTGCCATCCGAAAGAACCACATCCAGCTTTCGGACATGATCGATTGTTTTCCCGTAAACGATGGACCTTGATCCCGCTGAGTTGTTTCCAATCATACCTCCCAGATTGGCACGATCACTCGTTGCCACGTCTGGGCCAAACTGAAGTGCAAATTCCGCCGCAGCGGTATTCAACTGATCGAGCACAACACCGGGCTGCACTTTGGCCACACGTCGGTCCGGATCGATCGAAACAATTCGATTTAAGTATTTGCTGCAATCCATGACCACCGCATCCCCTACGGTCTGACCGGATAAACTGGTTCCGGCACCTCGGGGAACAATCGCACATCCATACTGGACAACTAATTCGACCGCTCGGGATACTGCCTCGGTGGTTCGCGGAATGATCACACCAACCGGTTTGATCTGATAGATACTGGCATCCGTACTGTAAATCGCACGGCTGGCCTCATCAAAACGTATCTCCGCATCGACCTCTTGTGTCAGGGTTCTCTCTAACTGATCATACATGGTTTCAATAAATCGACTTTACTTGAAATAAACAGAAAGAATGAAACACGCTACCTATCACACGATAATCCAAATCAAAATACTCAATGGACTCTTAGCACACGGTTCGAACAAAGCCCCGCAAACGGAAAACGACCGGAAGTTCACAGTGACAGATGCCAGCATCGATACCGTATCGCATAGAAAGCGCCCTTTCCTCAAATACTGGAATCCTCACATGATATAATAAACATAATACAACGCTGATTAGCATATGGATTGCTTAGGGCTATTTCGACTGTCTTCCTTCAAGATGGATGAAAGTCCCCTCATATTGGTGGTTCCCTTTCCCCAAATGCCTAAACTTGAATGGGTTTTGAGATCATCGGCAATTCTGTACAAGATTAACCAGAACCGGTCCGACCATGAATCATTCTCATCATTCCTCATCCCATTTATCTCGAGTACTCGAGCCCGAGGTAATGGATACGGTAGAGGATGCACATGACTATGACAGTATGGATCACCGAGAGGTGAATGAACTTTTCGTAACACATCTGCTGAAACAGATTCAGAACCGTGACCAGCTACGAAATATTCACGTTTTACCCATTCTTGATGTAGGAACCGGTACCGCACAAATACCCATTGAACTGTGCCAACGATTCGAAAGTTCCCATATTTCGGCCATAGATCTTGCAGAACAAATGATTGCAAAAGCGCAAAACAATGTAACCCAGGCGGATTTGCAAAGCAGAATTTCTCTTCAGACAATCGATGCTAAATCCATGCCCTATGAAGACCATATGTTTCCCGTTGTCATGTCGAACAGCATCGTGCACCATATCCCTTGTCCCGAGATGGTCCTGTCTGAAATGGTCCGTGTCACTCAGCCTGGCGGCCTTATTTTTGTACGTGACCTGTTGCGTCCAGAAAAAATACAGCATCTTCGTGATCTGGTGGATCGGTATGCAGGCGAAGCCAATGCTCACCAACAACTTCTCTTCCATCAATCCCTGCATGCCAGTCTTACCATGGATGAGATGCGATCCCTGATCCAAAAAATTGGAATCCCTCCGGAAACCGTAGAACAGACATCCGATCGACACTGGACCTGGACCTGTTTGCTGTAACAGCTCTCACCGAATCTAATTGGGATCCGGCAGTCGGCTTACCATCAAGTTACATCGGAAACAGCGCTTCTACCGACTGTCCTGCAAACGAGTGACATAATATAACAGGGTTGCTATCGCCTGCAGCGTCGCTGCGACATAGGTCCATGCTGCCGCATCAAGAACTTGTTTGACTACCATTGCCTGATCGGAATCGATAATTCCCAGTGCAACCAATTCTCTTCGAGCCCGGGTACTGGCATTGAATTCGACTGGCAAGTTAATGATCTGGAATGCGACAAAAGCACTAAAAAGACCAATACCCAGCACCAGTAGAGCCGGAAATTTAAAAATAAATCCTATTATCAGCATCCAAATCCCAACCGAAGGCCCTAGCTTTGCGGCAGGAACGGCGGCGTTTCGTACCACCAAGGGCATATAATTACGAGCATCCTGAATAGCATGTCCTGCTTCGTGGGCCGCAATTCCCACAGCGGCAAGTGAACAAGTGTGATAATTCTGTTCACTGAGTCGCAGTACCTTACCGCGAGGATCATAATGGTCTGTAAGGTGTCCTTCAGTTATTTCAATCGTCACATTAGTGGCACCGCTAGAATCAAGGATATACCTTGCGGCCGCCGCACCGCTCAAAGGCGCTGGCATCCTGGAGGCTTTCTGATAGGTACTCTTCACCTTTAGCTGCGCATATAGCCCAAGAAGAAGGAATGGACCCACATACAAAAAATACATCGGATCAAATAAGAACATGGCCCTCGCCTTTCCACAGTTTCTCGTTCCGGAATGAGATCGCTGTTTGAAACCCCATTGAGTACCTTATATTACGATTTTCAAGGTACCTGGTTCAATGGGGATCCCAGGAACGTTAATGGATTCCCTGTTTTTCGGAATCAGTTTCGTTAATTGCTGCTTCGGGACAACAGGCAAAATCTGAAAATCACACTGGAAACTACTCCTTCGGCGCTTAGGATAACCAGACTATGAACAAGACAGCTGTCCAAACACAGACTCTGAATGCCGGCATGGTCGGAATGGGAATGATCTTTGAAGAAACCTATCGACCCGTATTTGAACATCTACATAAAAAAGGCCTTTACGACCACACCTTCGGTTTTGTGCAGGTTCCGCTATCGGCAACGGCCAGCCGCACCGGGTCCAGAGCACGACGTTACCTGGAAAAAGCCGGCAATCGAATAGCACCCTTCCACTGCTTTTCCGAACCGGATTCCCTGAATCAACTACTGAATTCAGATGTTGATTTTGTCTGTGTTGCAACACCAGACGATCGCCATTTTGAGGCCGCCAGAAAAGTCCTGAGCGCAGGGAAACATCTTTTTGTTGAAAAACCCTCTGTGCTTACGCTTCAGCAACTTGATGAACTGACCAAGCTCGCTGATCAAAAACAGGTCCTGGCCAAAGTGGTATACCATAAGCTTCTTGACCCGGACCACAAGAAACTGAGAACCCTGGTAGCAACAGAAACCCTGCAACACATCAACACGGGATACTGTTCTCTGCTGGAACCCAAACAGATTTCAGGGGAACAATTTTCTGAGTGGATCAAGGGACGTAATCCCGGAACTTATGTCGCCGTTCACTACATTAAACTTATTGACTTTACATTTGGCGGAAAATTGAAAACTGTCATGGCAACAGGCCAAAGAGGCCTGGTCGGGGACCCTGACGGAAAAACCTGGGATTCCGTACAGTTACGACTGATCTATCAATATGAGGACTCACGAGAAGCTGCATTTGACATTCATACAAGCTGGGTCACTCCAGACAACTTCGCCGGTTATGTTGAACAAGAAGTACAGTTCCGCTTTGATAACGGTCTCTGGAACGGACACAGTCGAAAACGTGGTGTCGAATTGACGGTTGAAGACCAGACTCCCATGGAACTCAAAAGTACCATCAACAACCACTACAACGGAACTTTCCTTGAGCCATGGGGAGAAAAGAGCCAGCGGGGTTACGGCCTTGAGGTGATTGAACAATTTATACGCGAAGTAGCCACGGTTGAATTTGCTGGTCCTCAATCGGAACGAGCCGAACGCGTCGCGCGGATTGCACAATTCGACTACAATGATATCCGTTCTGATCGTCAAACAGTTGCCGCCGTTCAGGCTATGGAAGCTATTCTAGAAAAATCATCCCAAGGTACACCTGACACGATCGTGTATGTCAACCATGAGCTCGGTGGACTGGTCCTGTTCACACCGGGATCAAATGAGCCTGAAATTTTATATACACCCCATGTGTAATACCTGACATTTTTTCAGAGACAAGGAACTCTACTTATGCATTCCGAGTGCATTGCCTTTCGCAACGAAGAACAATCCAATGACCATCGACGTGACATCCAGGATCTGGAACCTCGGAGCTTACGCACCTTCACTCCAACCCTGGCCGTGCTCGACCGGTCCGCCGGTTCCTATCATTGGACAGTCGAAGGTCGCCAACTCTACGACTACACTTCAGGTGTACTCGTTGCCAATCTTGGGCACAATCCGCGCGCATGGTTGGAACGATTGTTCCATCATTTGGGTTGGGATAATGCACCGCTTGCAGGAACATCCAGCGATGAAACTACCCCTGAGGAACTGTTACCCTTTGTCTCCGCACGACCGTTGACCGCCTACAATGCCACAACTCCTCTGGAATCTGAGACCTGTCGACGTCTTCTTGCAAACCTGCATGCGAGCCCGGGCAGCCAACGTCTGGAACAGATTCTATGGGCAGCCTCCGGAAGTGAGGCAATTCAAAAAGCGCTCTGGGCGGCGTTACACCATAACCCTGAAAAGGACATCATATTGGCTACGCGCCATGGATTTCATGGGAAAAAAGGGCTTGCTGGGGCATGTACTGGTAGTGAAGAGAGTCCGAACCGGGACCCACGTGTCCAGTTTGTCACCTTCCCGACGGACGAGTCATCGGATGTCACCAATCGAACACAGCCTTTCGATCCTGCACCCTATCAAAAGGAACTGGAATCACTGAAACAGAAACACGGATCGCGTCTGAGTTGCCTTATCACCGAACCTTATCTGGGTGGTGCCGGTTCTTTTCATCCACCCACCGAATATCTGCAGCTTCTTCAATCTTTCTGTCGCGAAAATCAAATGCTCTTTATTCTTGACGAAGTGCAATCTAATTTCGGAAGAACCGGAGCCATGTACGCTTTCGAAACGTACGGTCTCGAACCAGATATTGTCGTGCTTGGCAAAGGGATGGGAAATGGAGCACCGGTTGCAGCTGCAGTGGGAAGTGCTGCAATACTGGGAAGCATGGAATACGGAGAAGCTTCCGATACCTACAGTGCCAACCCCCTATGTTGTGCAGCGGTTTTAGCCACACTGGAAGTGTTCGAAAGCACAGATGTAATTGGACATGCGCGTCGTATCTCAGCCATCATTGAAGAGCATCTGCTGGACCTAAAAAATCTCCAATGGGTAGCACATATCCGGGGTGAAGGTATGGTATGGGGGGTCGAGCTGAGCGACTTCCAGGATCGTTCTTCATCCGACGTAGCCAACGCCTGCGTTCGCGCCTGTTATCTGGGTGATAGCAATGGTCGTGCGATACACCTGATGGGACCACTCGCAGGAAACGTGCTGCGTATCAGCCCACCACTGACTATATCCGAAACAGATGCACGAGAGTCTCTCGGCGTGTTCTGCAATATCCTGAGTGATCTCTGGTAGCAGGATAACACAGTATCTCAACCGAGGGCACATTGCCTACTGGTTATTTTGACACGTATCTAGCTTGAAAAAAACCGCCATCACCGGGAAATGAAGACACGGCGTACGTCTATTAAATCGATCCGTTACGATAACCGACTATCAAACTCGCATTGTGCCCGCCAAATCCGAAACTGTTGGACATCGCTCGCTTCAGTGGCACTTCTCGAGACTCATTAGGAACATAATCAAGATCACATTCTGGATCAGCATTATCGTAATTGATTGTGGGTGGGATCACAGATTTATTGATCGCCAGAATGCTGACAATCAATTCAACTCCACCACTTGCTCCCAGTAAATGTCCCAGCTGACTCTTGGTACTTGAGACCGGTAATTGCGTCGCATGACTGCCAAACACAGTTTTGATGGCAGCGGTTTCGGCCTTATCTCCGAGAGGAGTACTGGTGCCATGCGCATTGATATAATCAACTGCTTCGGGACCGAGCTCTGCATTGTTAAGGGCAGATTGCATCGCCCTGGCTGCACCAGAACCATTCGGGTCCGGAGCGGTCATGTGAGAGCCGTCCGCACTGACCCCGTAACCCAACAGTTCAGCATAAATGCGTGCGCCTCGCTTCTTGGCATGTTCATACTCTTCCAGTACAAGGATTCCTGCACCTTCGCTGAGCACAAATCCGTCGCGATCATTATCAAAAGGACGACTGGCACTTTGAGGGTCATCGTTGCGTGACGAAAGTGCCCGCATCGCACAAAACCCACTCAGTCCCATAGGAGTCACCGCTGCTTCGCTACCTCCCGTGACCATGACGTCGCTATCGTTTCGTACGATTGTCTGGAAAGCCTCTCCAATAGCATTGGACGCGCTGGCACAAGCAGTAGCTACCGCCGTATTGGGTCCACACAGTCCAAACAATATGGATAGTTGACCGCTGGCAGCATTGACCATGAGCTTCGGAATCATAAATGCCGAAACTTTACTAGGACCGCTTTCAATCAGCTTGGAATGCTGGGCCTCGATTTCGTCCAGTCCACCAATTCCGCTACCGACAATTACACCACAGCGATGCGGATTTTCCTCTTCCATCGTCAGGCCACTGTCTTCGACAGCCTTCATACCCGCTGCAATGGCAAACTGAGTAAAGCGATCTACCCGGCGGACTTGCTTATGCGACATGAAGGCGCTGGCATCAAAATCCTTCACCTCACCACCAAAACGAGTGCGGTACGGGGCAGGGTCAAAACCTTCTATCCCGGATACACCGCTATGGCCCTCACAGATTCGATTCCAAAAACCGTTCAGCTCCATGCCTAGCGCATTGACCGTCCCCATCCCTGTGATCACAACGCGCCGTCGCATTAGCCCATCTGCTCCTCTATATAACCAACCGCCTGTCCGACGCTCTGAATTTTCTCAGCTTCGTCATCGGGAATGGTAATGTCGAATTCCTCTTCTATCTCCATCACCAACTCCACGGTATCAAGAGAATCAGCACCAAGATCATTGACAAATGTCGTATCTTTAGTGACCGTATCTTTTTCAACACCCATTTGACTACTAACGATTTCTATTACTCGCTCTTCAACCGAAGGCACCTGCAATTCCTCCCGATAAAATTGATTGAGACAAGGGACAAAACGCCCTTGCCAGCATCCATTCTATTTCTCAAGCAACACGAAATGAACTAAGACCAATTGACTATCTAAATTGTCACTCGGCGCAAGATATAGCGATTTTATGGACTTTTGTCTAGCTCTTCCTTGTTAAATCGTGCTCATATTACCCGGATCGTTCAAAGTTTTCACCTGCAACAACCCTAAACTTTCGCCATACATTTGAGCTATTTGTCGGTAGATCTACCTGTGAAACGGCCAAGAGTTCATTCTGTACGGCTTGATTGAGACCAAAACTAACAGCCTGGCTAGATTTTTCCTACCTGAAAATTGTTATAATGAACGCAAATTATCGACTCGGAACCTTTTCACTTCAACGGCCTCTTGAACCGAATGGTCCTATATACAACAAGTAATGTGTAGCCTGTGAAAACTCCCCATGATAAAGGATGAACCGTGCAGCACTGGATAAGAATCTCTGCACCACTATGGATGATTGCGATTGTAGTCTTTCCGACTTCTGCAATTCGCGCTGAGATCACAGCAGATCAAGTCCGACGTGCCATCTCACGAGGAACCGGATACCTCATTCGCACCCAAAGGGAAGACGGTTCCTGGCAAGGAATGGAATCGCTGGGATTTCCTGGTGGTGTTACGTCACTTGCCGTGGTCGCCCTGATTTACAGTGGAATTCCGGACGGTCATCCGGCCATCGACAAAGCACTGCAATATCTGAGACAGGTTGATCCGCAGAAAACGTACACAGTGGCACTTCAGACCATGGCTTTTGTCGCTGCACGCCAAGAGGAAAATAGGCTGAGAATCGAGCAAAACGTTAACTGGCTGGAAAGAGCCCAGATTAAATCGGGCCCCGCACAGGGAATGTGGTCCTACAACCTTCACCATGCACAAGGAGGCGACCACTCCAATACGCAGTTTGCACTTTTGGCATTACGAGATGCCTCCGAAATCGGAGTTAGCGTTGCCCCAAAGACCTGGGAACGTACACAGCAAATGTGGCGTTCGACTCAAAAACCGGATGGAGGGTGGGGATATCGCATTTTCCCGCAGTCTACGGGCAGTATGACAAGCGCGGGCATTGCTAGTCTTGTCATTACCGGGTCTCAACTCAGTAAAGGACTTGAAACCATTACCCGTACTGGCGAAATACACCGCTGTGGCCAATATGATGCCGACACCTCTCTCGAAAATGCCGTTCGCTGGATGGGAAAGAACTTCTCGGTCCACAACAATCCCAACAACGACAAAAGTGGCTGGTGGCTCTATTACATGTACGCTCTCGAACGGGCAGGTCGACTCAGTGCCCGTCGTTTTTTTGGAGAGCACGATTGGTATCGGGAAGGTGCTGAAATCCTCGTAAATGAAGGATTTCATGACGCCCTTACAGGAGCATGGAGAGGCAGAGGAGGAAGTAGCGATGTCGAACGCAGGTATCCGGCTCTTGCCACCAGCTATGCGCTATTGTTCCTCTCCAAAGGAAAAAGTCCCGTCGTGATTAACAAGCTGGCTTACGGCAACGGGACAGACTGGAACAATGACCGTCATGATGTCCACAACCTTACCCGATTCCTGTCCAGCCACTGGAAGCGTCCGCCCCATGAACATCTTACCTGGCAAATTGTTCAATCCAACACCGCAACCACGACGGACTTGCTGCAGGCGCCAATCCTATTTTTCAATGGCCATGAGTCCCCATCCTTTTCTGAGCAAGAAATCGACGTATTGAAGTCGTATATTGAGGAGGGAGGTACCTTGTTGGCAGAGGCTTGCTGTGGACGTGCCGAATTTGATCAGGGATTTCGCAATCTTATTTCAAGCATGTATCCCGAACAGGACAGTCCACTAAAGCTCCTTTCGCGCGACCATCCACTCTGGAGTGCTGAGTTTCTTCTGGAACCATCTTCCTCTCTACCCATATGGGGATTCGATTTCGGATGCCGTACAGCCATTCTGTATAGCCCTCAGGATTTATCCTGTTTTTGGGAACAAGGCTCCGCTCAGCAGCACCTGAAATCACCTCATCTCGATCCCATGATAGAGAAGGCGATGACCATCGGCACCAATATCGTCGCTTATGCAACCGGACAGGAATTTTCTGACAAACTCACACAGCGCGACACCTTTGTAAACGAACAGATCCCACAACCCCTGGGAAAACGAGGGGTATTACAAATCGCACAACTACGACATACAGGAGGGTTTAACGCTGCCCCCAAAGCGTTGAACAACCTTCTCATCGCCCTGCACCGACTGATTCCGGGAATGAAGGTAGATCCGGATCCCATTGAAGTCACTCTCGGTAATCCGGCTTTACTTTCGTATCCGGTGCTTTACATGCACGGTAAGAGTGCCTTCCGATTCACAACGGAAGAAGCCCGACAAATGCGAATTTATCTTGATCTGGGTGGTGTTTTATTCGCAGATGCCACATGTGGATCCGAAAGTTTTGATCGGTCATTTCGGACTTTCTGCAAACAACTATACCCTGAGATTGAGTTGGAACGTATCGACCCGAAACATCCTTTATTTCAATCGACTGATTCCGGAGGAGTCTGGTTTAATATCTCACAAACAACGCGACGTGAACCTCAGCGATCCGGGCCAAACGCGCCCTTGCGCAGCGTAACCAGGACGACCACACCTCACCTGGAAGGAATCCAGCACGAAGATCGCTACGGCATCCTATACAGCCCTTACGATATCAGCTGTGCTCTTGAACACAGTCGATCGGTACAATGCAAAGGATATATTCATCAGGATGCACTAAAAATAGCCGTTAATGCCATGATATATGCGGTCCATTTCCAATAGTTAATGTCCGCAACCGTAGTCGATCATTCGCTTTTGTCTGCGTTCACCATTCGTCGTTTCAACTTGTTCCCTAATCATTCTATCGACTTCTGCAACTCGACAGAGATTGAGAATATGCGTAAAACTCGGGTCGCTTCGGTTCAAATGGAACATTACCCAGGTGACAAGCAGCGAAACCTCAAGACCATTGAATCTTTTGTGCAGGCTGCTCACAAAAAGAATGTGGAAATTATCCTTTTTCCAGAATGCTGTATTACAGGGTATTGGCACCTTAGAAATCTTTCAAAAAGCGAACTCCTGGAGGTATCGGAGCCTGTATTCGATGGTCCTAGCTCGCAAGCGATACTGGAGATGAGCAGGGACTGCAACATGACGATTGCTGCCGGCCTTATCGAACGATCCGATGAATCTACTCTCTATAACACCCACATTGTGAGCATGCCGAATGGACATCTTATAAAACACCGTAAATTGCACGCCTTTATCAGTAAGCACATCGCATCAGGATCATCCTTTTCTGTATTTGATACACCGCAGGAATGCCGTGTTGGGCTTCTGACTTGCTACGATAACAACATTGGAGAAAATGTTAGAATTACCGCGTTGAAAGGGGCCGACATTCTTCTTGCTCCACACCAGACCGGTGGATGTGATACCGGTGATGTTCACTGCATGGGAACGATCCCTGTTGAAACATGGCATAAACGGCACGAACAACCTCAAATGGTTGAGTCAGAATTCAGGGGCCCGAAAGGGCGTGAGTGGCTTTTGAGATGGCTACCCACACGCGCACACGACAATGGACTATTCTTGATTTTTTCCAATGGTGTGGGAATCGATGACGATGAAGTGCGTCCAGGTGGTGCCATGATTCTCAACCCCTATGGAAAAATTATCCAGGAAACCTGGAAAGCGCGTGACGATATGGTTATAGCCGATCTCGATCCTGAACTCAGAAAACGCAATCAGGGTCAAAGATGGCTTCGTGCAAGACGTCCGGAACTGTACACACCTCTCGTCACTCCCACTGGGATCGAACAAGATACGCGTACGGTCCGATTTGCGCACCTATCTTCGAAAATACCGGACAATCGTACCCCATAGATTCGGGAATTTTCCCAACTTGATCTCCCGACATCGACTTTTCGGTATTTGCAAACAATTTAAACCAAACACTGAAAGGACATTCGCCATGAACCATGCCAATTTCCACATCGGTGAACTCCGGGCAACGATTGGGAATAACGCTGCCCATCAAGAACATCGAGCTGGATATAATGGCCTTTGGAGCCTGACCTACGGTTCATCGAAACGTAGCCTGTTTGTCCCTGCATATGCCGGCTTAAATCATGAACACATTTTTAACGGTGAATCAGATGCCCCTCGCGAGATCTTCTTTGAACCGCGTCACGCGGAGATGGAGTTCCGTCTTATCAGTGAAAATAAGTGCGAGCTGTATCAACCCCCCACCCCCACCTTCCAATTGGAAAGCTGGACGCAATTCCACTTCCTGGAACCACATTACATTGACATCACCTATCGTTGCATTGCCCGACAACACACCTTCCCACATGGTTATATAGGTTTGTTCTGGGCCAGTTACATTAATGCTCCAGAAGACAAAAGCATGTATTTTTCAGGAAATCAGCAAGGTTCAAATGACGACCTGTGGTGCCAACTCTGTACACCTATCCATAACGACAAAAGCACCGTTCCCCACAAGGATGACACCCTGTCTCTTCCATTTCGAGAGGGGCACCGCAATGCGTTATTCAGAAACATCTCACCCTTTCGTTATCATACACCTTTTTATTTTGGATTATTTCAGCAGTACATATGGATTGTGATGTTTGACAGAACCCAGGGAATTCGTTTTACGCACTCGCCATCAGGAGGAGGGACCAACTCCCTTTACCAAACCACCAACCCTGCATGGGACTACCAGTTCCTGATTCCCGAGTTTCAACTCGACCAGTCATACCAGTTTTCCATGCGTGCGATCTTGCGTCCTCGCTGTACACGAGAAGAGATCTTGGAAGAGTATGTGCGATGGCAAAGTGAAAAATAATCATACCGCAAGCCCATATTGCACAGGCCAGCAGGGCAACCTGTTTGTCTCGCCCCGTACCCCACACCGACCGTATTCCACACCGATAGAGAACCGATACCTCCGTTCTTTCTGGCCTTCAGGCACCCGACGACCTATGATGCTCAGGCGGTTGTTCCACCCCTTTCTTCTCGTCCTACCGTCTAGCCGTAACACCCATGCCAACACCCACAAAACGCCCAACCCTGTATATCCTTGATGGTCACTCTATTGTTTTCCAGGTCTATCATGCCATTCCTGAAATGACCAGTCCGACTGGAGAGCCTACCAACGCAACGTATGGCTTTACACGTGACATCTTTAATCTCATTGAAAGCCGAAATCCAGACTTCCTGATATGTACCTTCGATACTCCGGCACCCACTTTTCGCCACACGATGTACGATGCCTACAAAGCCAATCGGGGATCGATGCCCGATGATTTACGGCCACAAATCAAAACGATTCACGAACTCTTGAACGCATTTGAAATACCGGTATTTGAACAGGACGGGTTTGAAGCCGATGACCTTATCGCCACGATTGCTACACGTGCCGAACAAGAACAGTTTTCCGTTTACATCGTGAGTTCAGACAAGGACTGTCGTCAGTTAATCAGCCCCGATGTGCAGATGTACAATCTCAGAAAAGAACAGACCTTTGACAACGAAGCACTGAAACAGGACTGGGGAATCACCTCTGAACAGGTCGTGGACTTGCTCGCCATGACTGGCGATAACGTTGACAATGTACCCGGAATTCCTGGAATCGGGATAAAAACCGCTAGCAAATTATTGCAACAATATGAAACGCTCGATGGGATCATCCAGCATGTTGAAGAAATATCTGGACCCAAAAAACGTCAACAGATCAAAGAATCTGTTGAATTGGTTCGCCGAAGCCAGCAACTTGTATCTCTTGATCGTAATGTTCCTTTAGAGATTAACTGGGAACAATGCCGCTTATCACAGAAGAATAATGAGCAGTTATTAAATCTCTTCAACAAACTCGGTTTTCACCGATTTGCAGAACAAACTCAAAAAGAAGAAGCACCACCCGAATGGACCGGCGTGTACCACCTTGTCCAGAATCCGGATGACCTTCACCAGGTGGTGGATGAACTCGCTTCCAGTGGTCACTTCAGCCTCGAATTAGTCACCAACAACAAACCCCCTATGCACGCGGAACTTCTGGGAATAGGACTCAGCTGCCAACCCGGTACAGGATGGTATATCCCTTTGCGAGAAGCCGCCAAAAAACAAAAGACTACTGACAAACAAACAGCGCGCGCGCTATGGGACATGGATAACCAGGATTCGACAGAAGAAATATGGAACCTTCTTCGTCCGACACTTGAAAATCCCGACATCCACAAAACCAGCCATGATCTCAAGTCCTCGATCATTGTCCTACGCAGACATGGCATTCAACTTAAAGGTCTGAACCTTGACACAGGCATAGCCAGCTACTTACTCAATGCGGGCGAACGTATCCACACGCTGGAACAATTAAGCCTTCTGTATCTCAAATCTCCACTGGAATCTCTCAAACAACTTCAGGAACGGTTGCAAGCGGACCATTTCGACGCCCTTCCAGACGCTATGCTCGCCAATTACATAGGTCGTCGAGTAGACACTACCTTACGCGCGGCAAAACTGCTTGAAACAGAGTTGCGCAAACAGAAACTCTGGACGCTGTACTTCGAACTTGAAAGGCCTCTTATTCCGGTTCTGGCTGAAATGGAATATGCGGGCATACTTGTTGACACCGAGGTGTTAACTGCTATGTCTTCGCAATACCAGAACCAGCTCGCCCATATTGAAAAAGAAGTCTCTGAATTAGCCGGTTATTCTTTCAATCTCAGCTCTCCCCAGCAGCTTCGCAAAGTACTTTTTGACGAAATAGGGTTGAAATCTAACAAAAAAACCACTTCCGGTGCCCTGAGTACAGACCAAGAAGTACTGCTACACCTTTCAAAAACACATCCGTTACCGGCACTTGTTGTTGAACACCGAAAGCTTTCCAAACTAAAAAACACTTATCTTGATCCGTTACCAGGACTTGTCCATCCTGAAACCGAACGGATTCACGCAACTTTTAATCAGAATGTAACCGCAACCGGAAGACTCAGTTCCAGTGACCCCAATCTTCAAAATATCCCTATCCGTACAGAACAGGGACGACAAATCAGACGAGCCTTTGTGCCTCGGGACAACTGGTTACTGCTTACAGCAGACTATTCACAAATTGAGCTACGAGTACTCGCCCACCTGAGCCAGGATCCCACGTTGTGCGATGCCTTCAAAAAGGGGCGTGATATTCACTCTTTTGTTGCATCGCAAATTCACTCCGTACCGGAGGACGAAGTGACTTCTGAAATGCGACGAACGGCCAAAATGGTCAACTTCGGTATTATTTATGGGCTTAGTTCTTTTGGGCTTTCTACACGTCTGGACATCAGTCGAGAGGAAGCAGAGGTTTATATTGACGCCTATTTTTCCCGGTACCCTCAAGTTGAGGTCTTTTCCGATAAAATACTGGAAATCGCCAGAAAGACGGGCTATGTTAGTACCGTTTTAGGTCGCCGTCGTTCTATAAGCGGTATTCGTCCTGAAACCCAAACCAGTCGCCAGCGTAATCTACCTGAGCGAACAGCTATCAATACAGTAATTCAAGGTTCTGCTGCTGATCTCATCAAACAGGCAATGATTGATATTGAACAATCTTTGCAGGAGCAGAGTTTTCGCAGTAGGATGTTGCTACAAATCCACGATGAACTAATCTTCGAGACCCCTCCCGAAGAGATTCAAGCCCTTTCTGCACTAACAAGACAACGAATGATTCAAGCCTTACCTTTGGAGGTACCGGTCACCGTTGATCTCGCATATGGCCCGAACTGGCTGGATGTTGAGCCGATAAAAAACGGCCTTTGAAACCATTTACTAATAAAGGCGAACACAAAGAGCCCCTTGGCCCCCCCTCAACTACCGCTATCAAACAACCGATTTTCTGACCTTCCACCCTTCTTATTCAGTACTCCTAGTAAATTTGAACAACACACAGCAAAAACCCGTGATAGGAATTGTCGGTGGTATTGGTAGTGGAAAAAGTATCATAGCCCATCAATTATGCCGGCGTGGAGGACAAATCATCGATGCCGACCAACTCGGCCATAAAGCCTTGCTGAGAGATAATGTGATAAGGGATGCTACCGAACGTTGGGGGCAAAGTGTCGTTCAGTCTGATGGAAACATTGACCGCAAAAAGCTCGCTGATATTGTTTTTGGATCCGATCCCCGTTCACATACCGAACGTCTTTTTCTCGAATCCCTTACTCACCCGTACATAAAGGATACTATTTCGCAGCAATATAAAGCCGCTCAGAACAATCCTGCAGTTTCGTTTGTTGTGCTTGATGCGGCCCTGCTATTCGAAGCGAACTGGGATTCCCTATGTGACTACATAATCTTTGTCGAAACCCCCGAACCCTTGCGAGTCCAACGAACTATCGAAGCACGCGGATGGAGCAAGACGGAAGTTACAAAACGTGAAACGGCTCAAGAGTCTCTGATAAGCAAACGACAACGCGCTGATTTTGTCCTGGATAATTCCGGATCACTGGAAGAAACACTGCAAAAAACAGAAGAACTGCTTCGTCTCATACCTGACATTCCTCTTTTACGCGAAGATCTGTCCTTTTCTTGATACCTGGCAACATTTAATCTGATTTATCGAAAGGATCGCAACTAACCCGCCACTGAAAACGATCATGGAACCCCGGATTCGTTTCATGATATTTTGGGAAGCCTGTCCGGATCTGGGCAGTATTTCTGAAATCTGTTTTTCCCGTCACATGATCAAATGTCTGTTCGACAGGATCGATTCCTATCATATGGAATGCAGTGAGCGAACGATTCAAAAAGGAGCCTTCCGATGGTGGAAACTCGAACCAGTCAATCATCCCGTTCACGACGCCGCACAGGGAGTGTTGCTCAAGCCACCGATGAAGCGCCGGATAGCGTCATGATAGAAGGAGACGACGTTAACGAAGGTTCCGATCGCTACGAAGAGATTAAGCGTAGTGAACTGCATATTGACACGCTGCAGAAAATGACCATGCAGCAATTGTTAAAAACAGCACGAACAGAGAAGTTGACAGACTACAGTGGGTTAAAAAAGCAAGATCTCATCTTTAAAATCCTGAAAGAGCGGGTCAAGTTAAATGGCCTGATGTTTGGAGAAGGCACGCTCGAGATCCTCCCAGATGGATTTGGTTTCTTGCGCAGTCCAGACTACCATTACCTGCCCTGCCCAGACGATATCTATGTATCACCCAGTCAGATTCGAAGGTTTGGGTTACGGACCGGAACTACGGTAGCCGGGCAAATTCGACCTCCCAAAGAGAGTGAACGCTATTTCGCTCTATTACGGGTTGAAGCTATCAATTTTGAAGACCCAAAAACGCTGTCAGAGAAGGTTTTCTTTGATGATTTAACGCCGCTGCACCCTGAAAATCGTCTGGTCATGGAATCGCTACCTGACGAGCTCAACACACGAATAGTGGACCTCGTAAGTCCAATTGGTAAAGGACAACGCGGATTAATCGTTTCACCTCCTCGTGCCGGAAAGACCATTCTTCTTTCGAAAATGGCACAAAGTATTCTTACCAATCATCCGGAATGCTATGTCATCGTTCTGTTAATTGACGAACGACCGGAAGAAGTGACGGAAATGGAACGAACCGTTCGTGGCGATTCATGTGAAGTAATCAGTTCGACATTTGATGAACCACCAGCACGTCATATCCAAGTTGCTGAGATGGTTATTGAAAAGGCCAAACGACAAGTCGAGTACGGACAGGATGTCGTCATCTTTCTCGATTCCATTACACGATTAGCACGTGCCCACAACACGGAAGCTCCCAATTCCGGAAAAATCATGACCGGTGGTATCGACGTTACCGCATTACAGAAACCAAAAAGATTTTTTGGTGCTGCCCGTAAGATTGAAGAAGGAGGCAGCCTAACAATTCTTGCAACAGCATTGGTTGATACCGGAAGTCGTGCAGATGACCACATTTTTGAAGAATTCAAAGGAACCGGAAACATGGAGTTACACTTGGACCGCCGACTGGTCGACAAACGGGTGTGGCCCGCAATCGATGTTAATCGTTCCGGAACCAGACGTGAGGAAATGTTAATGGACCCGGAAGAATTACGAAGAACCTGGATTCTACGCAAGGTTCTCCATGACATGAATCCCATTGAAGCCATGGAACTGCTCGTTACCCGAATGGGAAAAACCCAATCCAATGCGGAATTCCTGATGGGTATGAACTTGACATAAAAGAACACTTAAACTGACCACCAGACACCCCAACACTCTGTTAGGCAGGTACGCTATAGATGAAATTAGTTTGTCACACCGCGTCAGCTTCATCTACCAAACCCATACGAAGTCTCCTGATCGCATTTCCATTTTTCAGCATTCCAATGTTCCGGACAACATGATCACTGTCGTTAATCCTTTTTTGTTATCTAGACCCACATTCCTTACCCAGCGATAACCTCCATCTCACTTCTTATGTCATCCAGCAGTTCCTTAAACACAGCCGCCGTTCTCTTCAGCGGAGGGGTTGACAGTGCTGTGTTAACAGCCGAACTAGAATCTCAGTTTCCCAGAATACAACCCTTCTATATTCGATGTGGTATGTTGTGGGAAGAAGCAGAACTGGCATATGCACATCAATTCCTATCGCTACTCAATCGTAAGTGTTTTCAACCACTAAAAGTCTTCGACTTACCTCTCATCGATCTGATACCAAACCACTGGAGTTTCACAGGCACCGCCATTCCTGATCATACAACTCCGGATGAAGCGGTCTATCTACCGGGAAGAAATTTACTGCTCTTAGCCAAAACTGGCCTTTGGTGCCGGATGAACGATATTGAAACGATAGCCCTGGGAATACTGGACTCCAATCCATTTCCTGATGGAACGGATACCTTCTTTCAATCCTTTCAGCACACATTGAACCAGGCTCTGCCAGGAAGTCTTTCCATCATCACTCCCTTTGCTGGGATGACAAAGACCGAAGTACTTCAGCGTGGTGCCCACTTACCTCTTGGCTCGACCTTTTCCTGTATTAATCCAAGTCATTCTCAACATTGTGGAGAATGCAACAAATGTGAAGAGCGTCGCCAAGCATTTCACAAAGCCAAACTCCATGACCCTACAAACTATATCCATAACCCTTTATAAAAAGTCTGATCCTGTACTCGCTCCTAGCGAACAAGTGTTCACGGAGTATGTACTCCCGTCATTCCAGATGTAAGAGCCCTTTGCACTATGAACTATGCGCTCGTTGGTAACGATTCCATCTGTTACTCAATCGCAAAATCCGTTTCAAAAAGTGACCTCGATGCGCTCGTTGGCATATTACCAGTAGACAACAACAGCCCATCTGCACACGAGTTCCCAATGACCACGATACACCAGAACTGGGAATCTCTTCTGAGCTCTGAAAAAGTTGATGTTCTTATCCTTTCCGAAATCGCGGTGCGACAATGGAAACAATGGTCGCGTTTTATGAATAGGCCCATTCACATAATGGCCAACCTGCCGGCTGCGCTTTCTGTTGCCTCTCATGACGAGCTGGAGGCTTTCTTTGCAATAAAAACCCCGGCCCTCCTGTTCCCACTGATACCTAACCGGGTTCACCCAGCAGTCCTTCAAATGAAACAATGGCTTTCCTCTAATAACCAAGGAAATTTAAGATCCATAACGTTTCATCATCAGTTTCAGGTACCTGATCAAGCCTCACCACCGGCCCGACAAACATCTTTCTGGAAAACTCTTGCCAGCGATCTGGATCTCTTTCGATTGTTTGCCGGCAATATTGTCGAACTGTGCGCAATGCGTTCCGAATCCGACACTTCATCGGAAGGCGACACTCCAGATCAACTGATCGCCTCTCGTCTCTCTTCTTCATTCAGTCTCCAATTCCGGGGCAGTCACACATCCGGATTCTGGCACTGTCATTACCATAAAAAACATTCTCAGACCCGAATCGAAACACAAACCGATCAAGCGCGATTCGAAATTGAATGGGAAAACATAGAAAGTCCGGTAACGATACAGATAACTCCTCCGGAATCAGTTAAGCATTGCCCTCCCTTTCATCCCGGACAGGCACTCTATGAAATTTTTTCAGACACTCTCCGGAAACAAACCTCACTCCCATGGTCTTGGCAAGATGCAACACGAACAGCAGAAAGCATAGAAGCGGTCAGACGCAGCCTCCGTAGAAGACGAGTGATCCAAATCCAGTTCCCGGAACCGACCCAAGAAGAATCCTTCAAGGGTACCATGATCGCTGTAGGTTGTGGCTTGTTGTGCTTGACTGTTATCCTGCTATTTTTTGTTAGTATCGCATGGATGATAGGTGTGCCTGGTGTTCAGTACCTGCTTTATCTCATTCCTTTCGCCATGTTGGTATTTCTGTTGTTGCAACTACTCCCCTTCAGCATCAAAGGGCAAAAACCGTCTCCATCAGAGCAGGACGATTCTCCCCCCAGAGACATCTGACTGCTGTCTTTTACCCATCCGTCAAGCCCCCATTTGAGGCTGCATCCAATCCGCGAACTCATAGACTCCTTAAAGCCGTCAAACTGATTTTCGGGATGCACGCTCTGAGATCGCCTGTTTAAACAAGGCTTCGTGTTCGTCCACTACACGATCGAAACTGAAATTCTTTTTCACATGTTCACGTGACCGTATACCCATGTGATGACGTTTCGCTGGATTGTTCAACATCTCAATAATCCCCTTAGCTATTTCCTCTGGTTTCTTAGACGATACCATTTCAGCATGTATACCGTTCTGGGTGACAAAGCAGTTGCCGGGAATTTCCGTTGCAACCACTCCGATTCCCAAGCCAAGCGCTTCCAGCAAAGCGTTGCTTACCCCCTCTTGATGGGATGGAAGCACAAACAAGTCTGAAGCTCTCAGATAGGGTTCTACTTCCCTGACAGGCCCACAAACATGCACACATGAAGTCCAACCCTGGCGATTTATTTCTACTTCCAAGAATCCTCGTAAAGGCCCTTCTCCAATAAAAAGCAACGATGCGTCAGGGCAAACTCGAATGACACTTTTCCAAGATTCCAACAAATCCTTGACCCCTTTTTCGTCACTGAACCGACCTACATATGTTACGAGAGCTCCTTTGCTGTCTCGTAATGCCTCAATCGGCAGTTCTTTACGTCTTTCCGATACTTGCCCAGAATCGTAAGCAGACACGGAAATCGGAACCCCTCCCGTAATCTCCCGGATCTTTTCCGGCCCATAATTCCAATCTATCAGTTCCTGTCTGATCTGTGGTGAAAGAGCGATGACAGAGTGTGCTTGACGGCAGTAATTTGCCAAAATACGTCCTGTAAAACTTGATTTCTGCCAGGCCACATCACCGGTCAATGAGCTCCCGGACGGACGCAATATCACCGGAGTATGACTCTTTAAACTTAAAGCAGCGGCCGCTGCATGTTTGAGCATCGAAACATAAATGACATCGACTGAGTTACGGTCCTTGCGCAAAAGCTTTCGAATCTCTTTGATCCACAAAAACGTGCCCAAAAATCGATGTTGAGAAGTTTTCAGAAATACCGGCTGAACCGTATGCTCTTCTTTTCCAGAACTCGTGACACTGCCCTTCTCTCGACAACTCGCACCAGGAGACTCTGTAGCCAATATAACTTGATGACCACGCTGTACGAAACCTTGAGCCAGTCTCTCTATTGCTCTTTCTGCCCCACCGATCTGAGGTGAATATCGACGAGTGATCATTAATATTCGCATTGCTCACCGAACTTTCACCTTCCGACTCCCCTCCTTGAACATATCCTGTTGTTTAATGGACTAGGGCAGCTCAGACAACGCTTCCGGAAGAGAAAGTGTCACCTCACCCGTTATAGACCATTGTGTTCCACGAGCTAGAAATGTCTGAAAACAAACACTCTTCATCGAATGCAGAAAATGTCCCATAGGAGTGTGAAACACACGACCCCGGTAATAGTTAGTCGCGATTACCATGGGTTCATTTTTCCCGGTACCCCCAGTTTCAATGGTCGAAAATGCGTGTGCTAAAACACGATATTTTGTGTTAACCGGGGGAACTTTTTCGAGCAATGGCCCCGTCAAGTTGTGATAAAGCTCATCTTCTGTGTGAACGATCTTTGATCGCATGCCGGATGTGACAGGATGACTTCTGTCTACCAACTCCAAACGGAAGGCGTGCGGACGACCGTGTCCCGCACCAGCACGCCACCCTACACCAATCATCTCGTTGAATTCCGTCCATTCTGAAAAAGCATTATTCGCGGCATGAACAATGACCAAACCACCCCCCTGCCTTACAAAGTTTAACAAGGTTTTTTCCCGTTTATTACTCCAACGTGGTCCATTGTAATTGAGTAGTATCGCATCGTACTTTTCCAGTTCCGGATCATCGAGTACCACTGCAGACGGGTCTTTCGATACCGATACCTCAAAGATCCCAGTCGATTCCAGACTCCTTTTCAGTACCGGTGTTGTCGAACGCCAGTCATGATTATTCTTTCCGGTAATAATCAAAACTTTAAGCAGATCGCTGTTCAACTCCTCTGCATGAATCGAAAATCGACCGTGCGTCAGTATGATTATTAAGCAAAAAATAAAACGACTCACAACCATGGGGCTGAACAATGGGTTACCTCCATATCAAAATAATCAGATGCTGACCATCACTCTCCATTACACCATCATTTTCCCACTGTATCAGTACTACGCGTTAAGCGAAACGCTTACAGGGCCATTCGCAATCCCATTGTCGCTCTGATACCTCTTTGATATGTTCATGATCCTCACGTAAGAACAGGAACAACGCAACTTGCTGAATTTCACGAGTTAGTTTCCATGGATATCCACGAACAATTCATGAATCTGGCCCTTATGCAAGCCAGAAGCGGATTGGAACAGGATGAAGTTCCGATCGGAGCTGTTATTGTCAAAGACCATTCCATTCTCGCCGCTGCCTACAACCAAACAGAAATGCTCGCAGATCCCACCGCGCATGCCGAGATGATAGCCATCACACAAGCTGCCGCGGCCCTCACATCCTGGAGACTTATTGGGTGTACGCTTTACACAACCCTTGAACCGTGCCCCATGTGCGCTGGAGCAATCATACAGGCACGTATTCCGAAAGTTGTTTTTGGCGCATCAGATTTGAAAGCGGGAGCGTGCGAGTCCCTTTACCATATCACCGCTGACAAACGTCTGAACCATCAAGCAGATGTACTCGGAGGCATCCTAGCAGACCAATGTGGTGCCGTACTTTCCACTTTTTTTCATTCGAAAAGAAATTCAAGGGAACAATAAAAGACAAGGGATTCTCCGCCTGACAAAAGTACTCCCCATGTCGATGGATCAATACTATGCCCGGTTCAAATCCTGAAATATCGGACTGGCCTACCTTGTTCTCATGGTTGAAGATTACCTCACATTCAAGTGTTTCGGTTATAGGATCCGGAGGAAAACACACTCTGTTACACTATCTTGCAAAGGAATCACAAAACGCTGGCCTCTCTGCCATCGTGACTTCCAGCACACGCCTCCATCGCCCGGACCACAACCGACAACCGTTACTACTGGTTGCTGAGAATAACTATAAATGGCCGGAAAAACTGCTTCGCGAGTTACAATCCGGAAATATCGTATACCTACTCGAACAATCTCAAGCCAATTCTATGCTTGGTGGGTTCTCTAAGAAGGAACTTCAGGATATCAGGCTGCAATTCCCTGATACAACCATGTTCATAAAAGCGGATGGAGCCAGAAAACGTTCTCTGAAATTTCCCAGTCGACACGAACCGTCCATCCCTTCATTCACGGACCTGTGCATTCTCGTTGTCGGGATCGACTGTATAGGAAAGACACTCGACAAAGAACATGCCCATCGCCCGGAACTCATTGTCAGTACACTTGGAATTCCACTGCATACGGTTATCACTCCACAGATCGTCACACGTCTCCTCATCCATCCACAAGGCTATGTATCGCGCATTCCACGCACCTGTTCGACCATGCTTTACCTCAGTAAAACGTCTACTCCTGAGGATCAGGATCATGCCCGGGAAATCATAGAGCATCTTCCGTTCGGAACTTTCGATTTTATGGTTTCTGGGGATACGAAAAAGGAAAGCATTCACCTTTTGCGATCGGATAACAGTCGTCTCTAGAACATCGTTCCGTAATATCGTTGTCTTGATCAAGGTTGATTGGGCAGACCGATCAAACAGTAATCACAAGGTTATCGCGATGGATCACTTCATCATAAGCGTGACCCTCTAGTACTGGTCGAATTTGACTGGAGTGCAATCCTCTGATCCTATGAGTAGCCTGAGAAGAGTAGTTGCTTAGGCCTCGTGCAAACTCGCGACCCTCAATATCTTTTAATCCCACCACATCACCTTTATTGAAATCTCCTACCACTTCCTTAATTCCCGCTGGCAAAAGGCTTCTACCCTGATCCCTGACTGCACGCTGTGCTCCCTCATCAAGAATCATAAAACCCTGAGGTCGAACGGAAAATCCAATCCATCTTTTCCATGCGGTCAAGGCGCCTCCTTGTGCCAACACCAAGGTACCTACCTGTTCTCCACGCAGAATCTCAAGCAAAACCTCTTCATGAGTCCCGTTCGCAATGATGGCACTAGCTCCAGCAGAGGTCGCAATCTGCGCCGCTTCGAGCTTCGTCTTCATTCCTCCCCTACCGTGCCTGCTTGACATCGATTGAACCAACTGGAAGGTGGTTGAATTAAGATCACGAATCAAGGAAATCGGAAGCAGTTCATCACTCTCCGGATTGCCATCATACAAACCGTCTACTACCGTCAACATGATCAACAATGGTGATGAAATAAGATGAGTAATCATGGCGGCTAATCGATCATTATCGCCAAAGCATATTTCATCCACACTTACGGTATCATTCTCATTCACAATCGGCACCATCCCGCTTTCAAGCAGGGAACGTAACGTATTGCGAACATTCAGGTAGCGCGTACGATTCTCAATATCCTCCACGGTCAATAAAATCTGTGCAGCATGAGTCTGATAATGTTGAAACAGGTCTTCATAGGCACGCATCAGATTACACTGGCCGACTGCGGCGGCCGCCTGTAATTCCGGGAGCCCCTCCGGACGACAATGCTTATCCATGGCGCCTAAACCGGCTGCAATAGCACCAGAACTGACCAGCACAACCCGTTTTCCATGTAATCGCAATTCATTTACCTGCCCAGCCAGGCAAGCAAGGCATTCGGTATCAAGAGAACCATCCTCACGCGTTAACACACTGCTGCCAATTTTCACAACCCAGGTTTCAGAAGTATCCGCAAGTTCTTTACGAACCAAATCAATCATTGCCTTAACCAGAGCCTTCCTCTAGATACCGTACGAACTGTCATAATCGAACTCTTTGTAATCTCAATTCTATACCAGAAACATTCCATTTACGGTTCTTAAGATACCTGATAGGAACGACTGCAATAAAACATTATACTATGTCCTTTCCACAGACGCCCTCCGTACCCTCTAAGGAGCTTTCGCCCGCATGGACGAACTACACCACGAGTGTGGAATTGCTGCGGTATATCAGTTGGACCACCTAGACCATACTCAGTCGGGAAAAACGGCGGCCTCCGCTCGTTTGATTCCACGAATGTTACTGGACATTCAAAATCGTGGCCAATTAGCGGCGGGTTTTACCGCATACGACCCGACTCGTCGCAAACTACTTAACACCTTCAAAGACTTGGGCACGGTTGCAGAGGTGTTCCGACTGAATCATCCTGCTAAGTTCGAAAACATCATGCTCAACTATCCCGGTTACGCCGGGATCGGACACGTACGCTACGCCACATGTGGACTGGACGATCGGGCCTACGCCCAGCCTTTTGAATGTCCCCATGGTCGAAAATGGAAATGGTTTACTTTTTGTTTTAATGGTCAGCTATCGAATTTCGCTGATCTCAAAGAACAACTTATGGAAAAAACCGACTACCATTTAGCTCGAGACACCGATACCGAAATCATACAACACAGTATCAGTTATGAACTTCGCGGAGATGTAAAGCCTAACTTTGTTGATGTCTTATCCAATCTGGCTGAAAAATTTGACGGTGCGTATAACATTGCCTTCCTTAATGCCATGGGGGATATGGTTCTTGCCAGAGATCCCCTGGGCATTCGACCGCTGTGCTACGCTCAAGATGGCCCTTTGTTTGCCGCAGCCAGTGAAAGTGTAGCCCTTGCCAACCTTGGATTCTCAAATCAACAGATTTACTCGCTGGAACCAGGAACCGCTATTATTATCCAACCGGGTAAAGACCCCGAGTTTCATCGATTCGCATCAGCGGACCAACGGGCCCACTGCTTTTTTGAATGGATCTACTTCGCTAATGTTGCCAGTAAACTGGATGATCGAAGTGTCTATTTAACGCGCAAGCGGTTAGGAGAAGAACTCGCACGCCTTGAAAACATCCCTATCGATGAAGATACTGTTGTGGTTCCAGTTCCAGATACCGGCAAGGCGGCGGCCGCCGCCATGGCGCATCAGCTAGGGATTCCCGCACAAGAGGGTTTGATTCGAAACCGTTATGTCGGTCGGACGTTCATTGAAGGTCAAAACCGGGAAAACAAGGCACAATACAAGTACACGCCTCTGGCGGAAGTTCTCAAAGGGAAACGCGTTTTACTTGTGGAAGACACGATAGTAAGAAGTACGACGATGAAGGCACTGTTGAAGGAAATCCGCCGTCGCGGACAACCGAAGGAAATTCACGTCCGAGTGGCATGCCCTCCCATTGTCGCCCCTTGTTTCTACGGAATCGACATGTCGACTACGCACGAATTGTTTGCTTCGCGATTTGAAAAACACGCCGAACAAAGTGACTCCATTCAGCAAACAATGGCAGAAGACCTGGGTGCCGACAGTCTGCGTTACTTACCGATTGATTCGGTAGCGTATGCCATTGGAATGTCGGAAGAATCACTTTGCAGGGCGTGCTTAACAGGACAATATCCAACGGCAACCGGAACTCAACTTTACCAGATAGCCATGCAACACGATCATCATTCAACCGGTCGCACTTATGAATCACAGACCACAGAAAGCTTGGTCCGCTGAAACTCAAATCATTGATTGGAAGATTTTAATGTTTTTCACTAGTTCAAACGTCTAGCCATTGATGAAACCACGCGAACGCTTCTTCCTGCATAGTCAAATCAAACTTGTGTGGCCCAGGGAAAAATCGCGTTCGAGCCCGGTTCTTCGCATCCGCCTTGCTATAGACCTCGGACAACATACGGTCCGCTCGCTCCATTTCTGAAAGTGTAAAAAGCTGATCTTCCCGATTATTCAAAACTAAAACGGGATTGGGTACGGACAAGCCAAGTATTTCTGGATAATCGAGCTCCACTGGCAATCCGGGAATATAAATCATCCAAGTATGGGTGTAACACTTATGGAGTAGATAATCCCTCCATGTCGTCATCATCCCGACGGCACACGTACAAGTAATGCGAGGATCGATCCCCGCCAAATAAACCGCTCGTAATCCACCCCCAGAAAGCCCGCAACAACCAATACGTTGTATGTCCACTTCCGGACGTCTGCAAAGATAATCCAACGCCCATTGATCATCTGACGTAAAAACACCCGGCCATGTAGTGCCTGAACAAAACAAGCTCTTGGCAATCAAATGTTCATGATCAGCAGCAAACCGGTTGTAACGTTCAATTTCCTCTTCTGACTCCGGATCTTCCTCATTGAGTTGCTGCTTAATCACTTCCGGAACATCCATGGCCCTCATACGCCGACTGGCAAAGGTGAACACATCATGTACCAAGACAGCAAAACCTTGTTTTGCCAATTCATTGGCCCAGGCGACACCACCGTAATAGCGATTTTGATGCCGTCGCATAATGGGATGTAAGTCATCACTGACTCGAGTAATTTTTCGGAGGCCAAAATACTTGTTTCCGCCATGATCATGTAAGCCCAACACTGCTGGCAGTGGCCCCTTTACTCCAGCAGGCTTCAAAAAAAGTGCCTGTGTGGGTGGGCCAAACGGAAGCTGCCAGGTCAGATGCTCGATTTCAAGTCCATCAAACTCCCATTGATGCTGAATGGATACTTGCGGCACGGTGGCGTCATACGGTGACAGCAGGCGTTCCTTTAGACGCGTGCGAGCCGCTTTGCGCCAAGTCGCCAAATTCGTCCATCGGGAATTTCGGAATGACAATCGTCCCGGCTCGTCCCCAACCTGTGAAGCTGCCCAAGGACCATAAGCACCCAGCATATTGGGAAGCAGGGAAGTATCCATCCGGGAAGTAACTCTATCGAAAAATATCTTTAGTAATCAAACCCGGTTCATTTCAATCGTGCCAACACCTCTTTGGGAATCCTGCCCGTCCTCATAAACTCAGGATTACTCAAAACGTATTTCATCATGATCCGTTGCCGCTTAAATTCATTGCGTTGTCCCTCAGGAAGATGACCGAACATTTCATCATAATCGCCGGTATGATTTTCTTCTTCTTCAGGTAAAGCATCCGGATCAGATGGGATAGGCTGGACAATCGCTTCCTCAGCCAGCGTCACACGGTTGAAGCTCCAAACCAGCACACCCCCACACATGACCAACGCGCCTGCGATACAAAGGACCAAACCGCGTTTTCGGCTATCTCCGGCGACAGGACGATATTGAACTGACATGATCGCTTTCCTTTCCAACAGAAAGCCGAAAGTAAACCACACGCATGTGAACGCCAACACACGGTCTCATCTGGTTCCTATTGTGACTCTCTCCGATGATCGGAGCAAGCGCATTGTCTACATCGTTCCCCCATAGCTACTGTGTAGACAGACTCCCGTTACCCCCCACACCGTTGTCACCCTGTTTGATCCTTTCCATAACACGTACTTTTTTGCACCCCCGCCACACTACACTCTATAGGGACGGATTGCTGTTAATATTCTTGCAAACGAACCACTTCCACGGAACTGCCAGGGGAGATTACACGATCCTCCGCGATCACTGCAAACGCCTCACTTCGTGCAAGACTATTCAGATCTGCTGATCCACGCGTTGGTACAGGGGTGACCTCTGCACCGTTCGAAGTTTCATTCCAACCTACTCCAATAAACCGTCGCAAAGGAAAGGCAGCCATGTTCGGTCCTTTCCACACGGCAGATATTGGACGACTTTCGAAAGGGTCCCGCCCCATTAGCTGGAACAACAGGGGGCGAACAAGCATCCAGAAACAGACAAAAGCCGCCACAGGATTTCCAGGAAGGCCAAATACATGAGTAGCGTCTCGTACCCCGTAAAGTACGGGTCTCCCAGGCTTGATAGCAACATGATGGAATAGTATTTCAACCCCTTCTTCCTGGAGTGCCCAAGGAACTAAATCACGTTGGCCCGCACTTACTCCTCCCGAAAGTATCACAACATCCTGTGTCAGAGCGCGTCGAATCGCCTCGCGTAATGTCGCTTCCTGATCCAGAGCAATCCCGAGGTCATGGCCGATGGCCCCGAGATTTTCCACCGCACTCATTAACGCAATACTGTTGGAATTTCGAATCTGCCCCTCACCCGGAGTCTGATTCGCTGGCACCAATTCACTTCCCGTCGCAAGTGCGGCTACTTGTGGTCGGCGATGACACACCAGTGTTACGTAGCCCTGTCCGGCAAGAATGCCAATATGTTCCGGTTTAACACAGGTTTTCGCTGAAAGCAATTCGTCACCTACAGCAATATCTTCGCCGCGATGGCAGATATTTGACCCGGGAGGAGCCTCTTCCATAAATTCGATCTGTGGGCGGTTAGTTTCCGATGGACGCTCCCTTACTGTTTCAACCATTACGACGGTATCCGCCCCTGCTGGCACAGGTGCACCTGTCATGATGCGTACCGCTTCCCCTGACGCTACCTGGCGTGACGCCACATCACCTGCAAAAACATCTTCAATTACGTCCAGACAATGCCCCTTGATAACATCGGTACGTCTTACCGCAAAACCATCTACTGCCGACTTGTCAAAAGATGGCATATCCGAAACGGCTTCTAGAGACTCGGACAAAACCAATCCTCTTGCTTCTAACAAAGGATAAGCCCGGTCAGGTAAAGGACTCGTGGTTTCTGATATAATCTTTAATGCATGGTCAAATCCAAGAGGTTTTTTCATCGTGTTGCAAACCATCCTTGATGAATTTCATAAACAGTCATGCTAACGTCCCAGCCACCCTTTCCAACTTTTCAATATCGTTGTACAAAACACTCATAATTCAGATCTGTCTGTAACAATGCTCTCCAACAAGCACGCAACTTTTATACTCTCACCAGAGATTCCGATAGGCGCATCAGGTCATGGATACCTAGGCCCATTGAAACTAGAATAAAACTTTCTATCCCGCATTGAACCAGAAAATACAGCGCACACTATCGCACAATCTGAGTTACCTTGACACCTAGCAGGTCACCGATAGAATAAATTCGAGGTGGTAAGGGGCCTCCTTTTCAATATTTGTTTCAGCTATGAAGTATAGATCCATCGCCGATTTTGCCGAAACACTCATCCATCCATGTGTAACGGCCTGGTTTTGATAGCAAGTCAGAGTTGCTACCATCTTGCCGTTTTCCTACAAAAGATATGTCACATGAAAAAGTGTCAAAAGTGCTCGAAACCGGCAACCGTGCATATCACGGAAATCGAAAAACACACACCTAATGAAATTCATCTGTGTGAAACTCACGCGCAGCAGTATCTTTCTCCCGGAGAGGAACAACCCGCTCAAAACACAGCGGTCAGCATATTGGCCCAATATCTTTCCACTGGCACGATTGAACCAGAAGAGCGAGAAATAAAGTCTTGTCCTATGTGCGATATGACTTTCTCTGATTTTCGCGATCAACAGCGATTGGGATGTCCACACGATTACGAAGTTTTTCAAGAGGAACTACATCCTCTCCTGGAAACCATTCACAGCGAAACAACCCACTGTGGGAAAGTTCCAAAACGAGCGCCTGGAGCCAGTCAACGGCGGGTACAGATTATCAAGCTGCGCAACGATCTGAAACGAGCTATTGCAGAAGAAAATTTTGAAGATGCCGCGAATCTCCGTGATCAGATTCACAATTTGGAACAACCGTTGCCTGAATAAACACACTGCGATAATCTGTCCTAATGTCACGTTATTTGTCACTCTTTAAACCCTACTCTTATCTGAGAATCTGTTTCTGTGCGACTTCAAGAGCTCACTAAAACCAGCGGCGAATGGTTACGAGGCACTGGACCAGATTCAGACATCGTAATTTCGAGTCGTATTCGACTCGCGCGTAACCTTGCGCAATTTCCCTTTGGAAACCGTGCGGATAAGCACGAACAACAAGAAATTGAAGAGTTGCTTTGCCAGTACTTCCAAAAATTAAAAGGAAAATGGAAATTCCATTACTTCAATGTTGAAGAACTGGACAATCTGGATCGTCAACTGCTGGTAGAACGTCAACTCATAAGTCGTGAACTTGCAGATTCAGAAGGCGTCCGGGGTGTCGCTTTTGTACGTAAAGAAAATATCAGCGTAATGGTCAATGAAGAAGATCATCTACGCATCCAAGCCATTCAAAGCGGTTTTTCTCTGGAAAAAGTATGGAAAGAGATAGAGCGACTCGACGATGCGATCGAAGAGCATGTGGATTATGCTTTCCATCAGAATTTTGGTTATCTGACCGCGTGCCCAACCAATGTCGGCACAGGAATTCGAGTCAGCGTAATGATGCATTTACCAGCATTGGTCATTACCAACCAAATGGAAAAAGTATTTCGCGCACTTTCAAAAATAAATCTCGCAGTACGTGGGGTATACGGAGAAGGGTCGCAACCCATGGGCGATTTTTATCAAATATCCAACCAACTCACACTCGGGAAAAGCGAACAGGAGATCATACGGAATCTCCAAGCGGTAGTCCCCAACATTATCGATTATGAGCGTCAAGCTCGTGAAGCACTTGTCAAAGAAAGTCGTCAGGAACTACATGACAAAGTATCTCGGGCACACGGCATTTTAAAAACCGCCCATACGATCAGTTCTGAAGAAACCATGCATTTATTGTCCAGTATCCGAATGGGTTTTAACCTGGGTCTCCTTGATGACCTGGAAATCAGCACCATCAACGAGCTGTTCATACACACACAACCTGCACACCTGCAGAAAATTCGCGGCTCTTCTCTTGATAGTGCGGAGCGAAACGCCGAAAGAGCAAAATTTTTACGTAAGCATTTGCGAGCCGTTGAAAAGCCTAATGGAGACCATTAATTTTTCGAACTGGAAGGCGGAGACATTTTTCTGACTCCGTCTTACACAAACTCGGGGTCATGCTTTTCCGAGTTTTCTCAGCAAGGGTTCCACTATCAATTCGGGAACAAATTTTGCGACATCCTCTTTGGAACCCATCTGGGCTATCTGCTTGGTTAACGAACTTGAAATATGTGTATATTCCTCTCGAGCTGTCAGGAAAACTGTTTCTATTTCAGAATGCAGCGCCTGATTCGCCAGTGCCATTGTGAATTCTTGATCCATGTCACTCAGGGATCGTACTCCTCGGAGCAGAATAGTTGCCCCGACTTCTTTTAAAAAATTCACGGTCAACCCACGAAACGACTTGACACTGATATCTTCATATTCACTCACTAATTGTGTCACCAATGCCACACGTTCCTGAACACTGAACAGCGGATCCTTTTCGGGATTTTCACCTACACCAATAACCAGATGATCAAAAAGGCAGCGACCGCGCAACACCAAGTCCAAATGCCCCAGTGATACCGGATCAAACGTGCCCGAATATACCGCGATTCGGGACGATTTCATAATTAACAGACCTCCAACCCTAAGGCTTTTTATAGTTCCAGTCAGAACTTCCGAGATTGCTTTATCCCATCGTATAAAACACTGGACAATAGCTCAATTTCCTCTTCTGTATTGTAAAAATGAGGACTGATCCTAATTCGACCATCCCGGACGCTCAATAACACGCGATTTTCCCAACAGTAATGTCGTAATGCACGTGCATTCAACGTGGGCCAAGAAACACTGACAATACCAGATTTTTCCCCTGTTCTTCGACTACTGACCACCGTCCCTCCCAAATCCTGCAAGCGGGTACATAACAGATCCGTAAGTTGAATAACCCGTTCACTGATCTGTTCAATTCCAATGGTTAGCAACCATTCAAGTGATGCGCCAAGCCCGGCAATGCCAGCAATATTATTCGACCCTCCTTCCCAGCGGGCGGCTGTTGATTTCAACCGGAAATCGATCGTTGAGAAATCATTGGATCCCACAACACTGTTCCAACCAACATTAACCAAATCCAGCTGATCGAAATGCTTTTTGCGGCAAAATAAAATCCCAGCTCCTTCCGGACCCAATAACCACTTATGTCCATCCGCAGCCAGAAAGTCGATTGGTACTTTTTGAACATCTATTGGAAAAACTCCCAATCCCTGAATAGCGTCGACACAAAACATGATTTTGCGTTCTTGACAAAGATGCGCCAAACGCTCCAAGTCATTTCTAAATCCAGTTGCAAACTCTACAAAGCTAATTGTTAACAGGCGAGTCCGAGCATCCATTGCGGAAGACAGATCTTCTATAACAATACGACCATCTCTTAATGGTATCTGTTTGAAACCCACTCCGCGTCTATGGAGATTCATCCAGGGATATACATTTGCAGGGTACTCTTGCTGAACACTGATAACGTTATCACCTGATTCCCATCGAACCCCCTCAGCAATCATCGCCAGACCTTCGGAAGTGTTCTTCACAAAAGCTATTTCGTCCACATGAGAACCGATTAACGTAGCTGCTGAACGACGTGCTTGCTCCACGGTTCGTAGCCAATGGCTACTACAGGCCACCCCGTTTTCTGACTGATCACTCACCCACTGAACCATCGCATTTTTGGCTTTCAGGGACAACGGTGCCACGGCTGCATGATCCAAAAACACCCATTTATCACAAACGGGCATTTGTTCACGAAACGCCATCCAGTCACTCTGAGAACCATTACTTTCAACCACGCTTATGCCCTTTCAGACGAATACACTGTCCGATTAAGTACGATGTTATGATTGGCCTACACAGGCGGTTTAGACATCACTGCTTCTTAGCAGAAATACACATTACACTTCAGTCGATTGAAACGAAAACATGCCAACACCGATGACTAAGATAACTTTGCCAATCCTGCCATCCCAATTAAGAGACGCGGACTTCACCAGTGGTACCCTTACCGTGATATAGCCAGGCCAATGCCAAACCGCTTTCGAATCAGTGCGCATTCTGATTTCGAAAACCATGCCATAGGGTTAACCATAGTATGAACAGATCCAACCACGGACTCCAGTGGCTGATATAGTAGAGATCGTACTGGATCCGTTTACGTAAAGAAGTGTCTCCGCGCCATCCATGAACTTGTGCCCATCCGGTCATGCCGGATTTTACCGCATGTCGCAGCATGTAATGGGGAATGGTATCTCTAAATCGCTCAATAAAATAAGACCGCTCCGGCCGCGGACCAACCAGACTCATCTCGCCTCTGAGCACATTAAACAACTGCGGTAATTCATCCAAACTCGTTTTCCTTAAAAAACGTCCAATCCCGGTGCATCGGTCATCCTCTCGGCTTGCCCAAACGGGGCCTGTCGCCTGTTCTGCATCCGTACGCATTGTCCGAAATTTCATCATTTGAAATGGTTTTCCACCTAACCCCACACGTTCTTGGCTATAAAACACAGGCCCGGCACTGGTCTGACGGATGATCAATGCAATCACTGTCATAACAGGGGAAAATATCAAAAGAGCCGTGAATCCAAACACTAAATCAATTATCCGTTTTAGTGTGTTCCTCCATCCGTAATGTGGGGTCTCACGTAGGCCAACAAATGGCATATCGTTAATGGTCCGGGTACGCAAATTAAGATCGCCCAGATTGGGGATTTCTGGGACCCATTGGACATCAACTGCCACATTTCCAAGAATAGACTGAACACGTTTCAACGCGTCAGCATTGGAAACCGAAAGTGCAACAAACACAAAATCTGCGGGAAGCTTTTCCGCAATTTCAGCCAGGTCTTCGATTTGCCCCAATAGCGGAAGATCCAGCTTCCGTGACTTTGTGGATTCCGCACTCACATAACCAACCGCATCCAGACCGGTCCATGGATTGTTTTGGAGTGTGTTCACGACCTTTCTTGCCGTTCTCCCGGTTCCTACAACAATTGCTTTTCCTTGATTGAAACCACGTTTTCGAAACCATCGGATAAGTTTCCACAGGAAACGACGTGCGATAATCAACCACATCAGATTTAAGCCAAAAAACATAGCCAATGCGATCCGAGATTCGTAAGGATCACGTCTGTAAAATGCAGTGGTAATAACCAGCACGAAAAGCAATCCACTCGCCCGCAGCAAGGTCGCCAGTTCAGAAGGTAACTGATGCAAACGGTGGATTTCGTACAATCCACATCCGTGATAGCTAAATGTGGCTAAGATAAGAACAAAAGGTAACGCGTACAAACACTCAGCGAAGGAAGGCATGCCGAGTGGAGCGGGAAACAAATAACGGATCTGATATGCACATACCCAACTGACCAATGTCACCATCAAATCATTGGTCAGAAAAATGAACCCAATTTTATTTCCGTGACGACGAAACATCCCTGTTTCCAATCCAAGAACCACTCTCGTCAGAAGTGCATACTCTAATTGTAAGAAACCATTATATGGAACATATCCAAGGATCCATTCCTATATTCCGGCGGGACTTTGTATCAACTGATGGTAATTGGGTCAAGGTAACTGTAACTCCTTACAGACAACATGAAAACGGTTTTTATCCCTCCGTAAAAATGCACCTTGCGACGTCCAAGATCTGTAAAAAGAGATCGCCATACAACCGTTGAATAAACCGCCCTTTCTTCTTACACACAGAAACCTTTCTGTGTAGAGACGAGTTACAATAGAAATGATGACAATCTTCGCTCGGTCCGCCACAAATTAGGGAAAAGTACCTTGTAAATCCATTTGACTCCTACCGTTTGGCTTATTCCCACAGATGACGCGGTCTATATTCCGACACATAAAATTAACGGAATAGCCGAAGTACATTATTAACGTCACTATGTACACATCGATGATCCTATGAAACGCTTTTTCTCATTACATTTCGCGCTGTGTCTGTTTCTGGCCAGCACGCATACGCTCGCTTGCTGGCAGTTGACAGGAGGATCCAAAGGATTATTTTCACCATTCCCCCTATTGAATGACGATCACACCTTCAATTACTACTACGCCAACCTGACTCGACACTTCCTGCTGAAAACCGGCACTACTGCCGGTTATGATCCCCATTTCATGGCAGGTTACGCCAAATCGATACTCTTTCCTTCCAGTTCCACCCTTCCGGAAGTAATTCTCTTTATAAGTGCAGGTAAATACCCCGCTCAAGTATTCAAAGGATATGTATTCGTTGCGATTGCAATCCTTCCCTGGCTGATGTGGATATCAGCAGAGTACCTGTTTCGTCATCCGAAAATGGCTGTCATATCCTCAAACGTAACGGCATGCAACACGGTTCAAACTAGAACCTCCACTATTGCACTGTCGCTTATTCTGTTTGAATCCTACTTCTGGACTGACTGGGGAGTAACCTACGCCATATTGGGAATGGTTCCGTTTGTACTGTCGGGTCCTTTGTGCCTTCTTGCACTGGTTCTGTGGGCAGGATCCCTTCACTCCGAAAGAACATGGACCAGAATTCTTAGTACCGCACTGATCAGCTTTGCCTGTCTGGTACACATATCCTCTGTTTTTGTTCTTATTCCCGGGATCCTTGTGACCTACGGATCCAAGCCCTCAAAAACCAGAGGTGACTGGACTTTTCTTGCAGCTACCGGACTGATGGTCATCCTCGTCAATAGTTTCTGGGTAATCCCAGGATTTCTACTCTTGTCGACTCTGGCCACCACCGCGACAGGAATCGGGTTTATCAATCCGAACGTACTAGAAAGAATGATTGAATTTTTCACAGGCCAACCCCCTGTTGAACTCGCAACCGTGGTGCTGGCGCCGCTGGGAATCTTTCTGATATTCAGAAGAAAAGCTTTCTTATTTTCCGGAATTTCAGCAGTGATCATTTGGTCTTTCTGTTGGGGATATCTTGCCGGATGGTCACGTCATCTTGATTTTCTGCAACCCGGTCGATACACCCTCTATTTTTTCATATGGGGATCCTTTCCGGCATCTGTAGCATTTGTGAGAATTGCTCAAAGATTGACTGGATCCAAACAGCACACCGCCGTATCACGAATGCTGATTCCCTTACTGCCAATGATAGGTTTAATCCTTATTGTCCCCGCTTTACGACCGTTGATTTCCATTGTTAATGGGAAAAGTCCGATCATAACGGAACTACCACCTGTTCATGACCAATTACTTCGGCGAATTCGATCTCGTATTCCGACCGGTGATCGCATCTTTTTCGAGGAACGCAACCGCGGTATTGAAGGTCAGATTCTTGATCCTTTTGGGAATCTTCGACTCTCGCCTCTGCTACCACTTTTTTTCCCAGGAATGGAAGTAATTGGTGGTCCTTATCTCCATACCCATTTAAAAAACAATTACACACAATTCGGCGACGGCACATTACTTGGACAAACAACGTGGAACCGAGAAGAATTCGTCGGTCATGTCGATCGCTACAAGGTACGATGGATTGTATGCTGGTCACCCTATGTGGTTGATTTTTGCAAAAATCAACCAGACCTGATTAAGATGGTCTCAAATGTCCCCGCCCCCTTTTTTATTGGAAAAATAGAGACCGAAAACATGAAATCTCAACCTTCCAATGACGCTATCCAGGGATATGCTGAACTGAAAACCGATCGAGGTTCTATCATCGCAACCAAGCTCCAACCAGAAAGCAATATGGTAGTATTGCCCTACCATTTTTCGTCATTCCTAAGAACAGATCCAGTTGTGGAACTGAAAGCCGTTCATCTCGAACCTGACCCGATGCCTTTCATAGGCCTGCTGAATCCTCCAGATCAGGTCATGATCTCAATTGATTTTTTCTAATACCTACTTGATTGAATCTAACTTTTCCAATGAACTGGCCGGCGATCCCCTGAAGTGATAGCATAAAATTCACGAATCATTCAAAACTTCTATTACTCCACCACTCTTAACAGGTATGCGCAATGCGTGTTTTCTCCCGATACAAGACAAACCTGATCACAGCTATGACGGTTCTTACTTGTCTAATTTCGCTCACTAGCAGACTCGAATCCCAGACTACCCTTGAATCATCTGAAATGGATTCATCACCCAGCGATCTTACCCTGACCCAAGATGAACAATGGTTATTTACCGCCAATCATTCATCTGGAACCGTTTCGATGATCCATCTTCCGAGCGCCAAGGTTATTTCGGAAATAGTCATTGGACCAAGACTTTCGTCGATCGTACTTACCCCTGATGAAAGCGAGTTGCTTCTCACTTCAAGCTATCTAGGAAATCTGACTATCGTTTCACGAAACAGACAGTCGTTAGATATCAAGAAACACATTCACCTGGGATTCGAACCACGGGGTGTTGCCGTATCTCCAGATGGTAAGTGGGCCTATGTTGCCCTTTCAACCGCACACACGATCGCGGTTGTTGACCTAACCTCTTTGGAAGTAGTGGAACAGATTCCTGTCAAGCGCTGGCCGCGTTTCCTAACCCTGACATCCGATGGGAAACAACTGGCTGTTGGATGCAGTGGAGACCAGGGCATAGCTGTAGTTGACACAGAAAGTCGATCCATGGTTTTCTTCAATCGATTTCGTGCAATCAATCTGGGACAAATGGTAGTGTCACATGACGGAAAACACGCCTACGCACCTTGGATGATATACCGACGAAGTGCAATCACCCCAGCGAACATCCGACAAGGATGGGTACTAGCCAGTCGAATTGCACGAATTCGACTGGATGAAAAGGCAAGACGCGAGGCAATCAGTCTTGATAAACCAGGTGAAGCCGTCAGTGATCCCCATGGTCTGGCAATCAGTCCAGACAATCAATGGCTTGTGTGCACCGCCTCCGGAACACATGAATTGCTCGTTTTTCGTCACCCAGACCTGCCTTTCCAGGACTACGGTGGCCCGGGTGATCACATTAACCGTGAATTGGTCAATGATCCTGATCGTTTTTTTCGTATTCCTGTAGGTGGACGACCGATGGCTGTCCGATTTTCCCAGGATAACGACCATGTGTACGTTGCAAATTATCTCCTGAATTCCGTTCAGGTAGTCTCGTTGCATTCCCGAAAAATTGTTCGTAATTATCCACTAGGCCCCGAACAACCTACGTCTCTTGCGCGCCGAGGGGAAGCCATCTTCTATGATGGAAAGTATTCACTAGATCAGTGGTACAGTTGTCATAGCTGTCATTACGAAGGTCACACCAACGCCGTTGCAATGGACACGCACAATGACGGAACCAGAGGAACGTATAAAACGGTACTGAGTTTGCGCAACGTCACAGATACCGGGCCATGGACATGGCATGGTTGGCAGCAAGATATTCGCGCTGCTATGAAAAAGTCGCTCACCGACACCATGCTCGGTCCGATGCCCGCCCCTGAAGATATCAACGCTTTAATCGCATTCCTGCAAACCCTTCGATCCCCCCCCAATCCTTTCCGCTCCCCAGATGGGTCCCTGCCCCTAGCGGCCCAGCGCGGCAAAACCATTTTCCACAGCGCAAAAGCTGGATGCGCGCGTTGTCATTCCGGAAAATATTTTACCGATGGCAAGATTCACGAAGTCGGCCTTGCCGCCGAAGAAGACGGTTACGTCGGCTATAATCCGCCCAGTCTGGTCGGAGTATACGATCGTATGCGATACCTGCACGATGGCCGGGCCAAGACCTTAGAACATGTACTGACCGACTCCCACAGTCCATTGGAAGTTTCTGGAAACGAACCACTTTCCAACCAGGAATTGAGTGATCTAGTACACTATCTCAAATCCCTGTAGCACAAGGAAATACGGATAGGCCTGCTCTCGTGATTGACCTCACGGACACCCTATCCTCACGGCATCGAAAAGCCCTTATACCAGCTCTTGAAGGAGTTGACCCCGGTCAACCAGATACTGAGGCCGTCCCTGGGGGTCCAGTAGTGTGGTACTACCAATGTCGATGCCAAGATTGTGGTACAACGTCGCAAAAACATCCTGATAAGTAACCGGGCGAGAGACCACACTGGAAGCGTGACGATCCGTCCCACCGATGATCTGTCCTGTACGCATGCCGCCCCCGGTAAGCAAAGCAGGTCCCACCGCTGGCCAGTGATGCCTGCCGCCAGTTTTGTTGTCTACTCGTGGTGTACGACCAAACTCACCCCATGCAACAATGGTTACGTCATCTATCATTCCCCGCTCCTCAAGATCCGTAACCAAGGCATGTAATCCCTGATCGACAGTCGGCAACACCTGCCTCATGCGGGGGAAGTTCTTCGAATGGGTATCAAAATCGCTGATCGAAATACTCACTACCCGCACACCCGCTTCCACCAGACGTCGTGCAAGAAGAAACTTGCGCGCTGCCATCGGACTTTCTGCTGTTACAAAACGCTCACCATGATCCGTAGCTGGGGTATAGCGTTCGAGAGTTTTAGGATCTTCTTGTGAAAGATCCATCGCCGATGCAAATTTCCCGGAGGTGAGGATCGCCGCTGCCTGCTGGGTAAAACGATCCATGGCATCCATCATCCCACTGTGATCCATATCGCGACGAATACGATCCAGTCCATTCAAAAGACGAGCCCGATTATTAAGTCGATCCGCATCCAACGCAACATTCAGATTCAGGCTGGTGGAGTGTCCAGCACCTAAGGCTTTTAGTTCCTTTTTCATTCCTTCTTCAAGGGGCCGTTTAAAGAGCTGTGAAATATCTGGTCGAAAGGCTTTGAATGCCGGTCCTAAAAACCCAGGACGTGCACTGTTCCTCACCAGTGGCCTTCCCTGCATTAAATCAACAAACGAGGGCGCCACATCCCTCTCAGATCCTTTCAATCGACCGACGACACATCCCATGGCAGGACGCCCTCCCATAGAACTAAGACTCTTGGAAGGCCATCCCGACTGGCACTGAAAAGCATCGTGCGCACCAGCGGATCCAACTAAAGAACGAACGAACGAAAATTTGTGTGCATGAGCAGCCATTTTGGGCATCAGTTCACAAATCTGAAAACCCGGAATCGTCGTAGCTACCGGTTTGAACTCTCCTCTTATTTCAACCGGCGCATCTGGCTTCATGTCAATCATATCCATTTGAGGAGGACCCCCATCAAGATGGACGTTGATTACCGCTTTTTCTGATTTACCGATGCCGGTGAGTTCTTCGGCACGAAGCAAATCCGCCAGAGTCAAACCACCAGCGCTCAATGCGCCCGCAGTCAGAAAATGTCGTCTAGTTAGACCATCACAATGGTGATACGGAGTTCCAAAGACCGTTAGCATGAATAGGATCTCCCTGAATGCTCGTTTTACAGACACCTGCTACGGATACCCGTTTACGCGCAACGCAGCTGTATTGCTTCATCATTAATATCCATCAGCATCACCTAATTTCAACCATAAATCAAGTCTCGTAAGTACTCTGGTTCGTATGAAAATTCCCTGCGCACTTCAAACTCCGGTCTTTCGCGCTTCTTTTGATTAAAAATTGCAGTACACTGGCTGAGTGGTCGTTCAGAAAGTACAGTCCACTTCTACGGTTTGATTACGATGTATCATCGACTTCTGATACTGATGCTTTCCGCCTTTTTTGCCGTACCTGGGAGTTCCTTTTCCCAAAATAAAGCACTGCCACAACACTGGTCGTTCATCCGCCCTGTAAAATCTCCTCAACCAGAGGTCGATTTGTCGGAATGGTTGGAAAATCCAATTGATTCTTTTGTATTGGCAAGTCTGGAACGACTTCAAATTACTCCGTCCACAAGAGCCGATCCGATAACGCTCATCCGACGACTCAGCCTTGACCTGACAGGGCTCCCACCAGATCCACAGCACGTGCAAAGTTTTATCTCAGATCAACGACCGGATGCCTATGAACGTCTTGTCGACCGGCTTCTTGCTTCACCGCACTACGGTGAACGATGGGCCCGTCCGTGGCTCGATCTTTGCCATTATGCCGATAGTGATGGTTATTTAACCGATCAACTGCGTCCCTATGCCTGGCGTCACCGACAATGGGTCGTCAACGCACTGAACCAGGATATGCCATTTGATCAATTCACGGTTGAGCAACTTGCCGGAGACCAGTTACCCCATAGTCGAACAGATCAAAAAATTGCAACTGGATTTCTTCGCCATACGCTAAGTAATCGTGAAGGAGGAGCCGATCTAGAGGAATTTCGTGTTAAACAAACACTGGATCGCACCCGTATGGTGGGTGACATTTGGCTTGGTCTGACCATTGGATGTGCACAATGTCATGACCATAAATACGATCCGCTTACTCAGAAAGATTTTTTCCAACTCTACTCATTTTTCAACAATGCGGACGAAATCAATATCAACGCACCGCTTCCCGGAGAAGAGGGTCCCCACGCTGTACAGCGGGTTCGTTATCTAAAAAAACGCCATGAAATCCTTGCTCCCATCGAGAGGGATCTGATCACCTTACAAGATCGTTGGGAAAAAAAGATGCTCTATGCAGCTCATAATCCAGGTAAGGATCATCGGTGGGATCGCCAATGGGAACTGCTTGGACTCATCTGGGGAGGTGGATTGGGGGAAGGACAGTTAGAGGGGGTTGAGATCGTAAAAGTACCCCGTGCAAACCGCACGACGCTTCAGAACGAAAGACTGCAGGACTATTTTCTCAACCACGGATCGCTTGTTGACCCGAAAGAATTTTCCAGACTTGAACTGGGGGAACACGCCAGCAACCTACAACAGGCTCGTAAAGATCTACCTTCCATGGCTCGTGCTCCAACTCTGAAAACAGCACAAAATCAACGTCCCAATTATATTCATTTACGAGGCGAGTTTCGTTCACCAGGAATGGCAATCAAACCCAACATCCCCGCAATATTCTCCGTCTCGCTCAACAGTGATTCTCCCACAAGACTGGATCTGGCCAGATGGCTCGTCTCGCCAGAGAATCCCATTACTGCACGTGTGCTTGTAAACCGCATGTGGCAGGAATTCTTCGGTCAAGGACTAGTCGACACTCCCGAAGATTTCGGAATGCGAGGAAACCCTCCATCTCATGGCAAGCTCTTAGACTGGCTCGCCGTGGACTTAGTCCAGGGAGGATGGGCGGTCAAAAGACTACACAAAATAATCGTCATGTCCGCAACCTATCGTCAATCTTCAAAGACACGTGAGGATCTACTTGAACAGGACCCTGGAAACCGGTTGCTCGCCCGACAAACCAGCATGCGACTTTCCGCTGAAACGATTCGCGACAGCGCACTTAAGGCAAGTGGCCTTCTCAGTAACAGGATCGGTGGCCCCAGTGTTTTCCCGCCCCAGCCTGATCGCGTCAACATGGAAGCTTTCGGGTCCAATCCATGGCCCGTTAGCGAAGGTGAAAACAGATATCGGCGAGGCCTGTACACCTTTCTCTTAAGAACCTCTCCATACGCTCCCTTTACCATCTTTGACGCGCCCAATCCCAACCAGACCTGCGCACGTAGAAACAGATCCAATACTCCGCTACAGGCTCTGACATTGCTTAATGACGAAGTCTTTCTTGAAGCGGCAAGACATCTGGCTGCTCGTATCATTCGTGAATCGGACGACGGACTCCAAGCACGCATCACACTTGGATTCCGCCTTTGTCTTGCACGTGAACCCTCGAAAGAAGAAAGCCGTCGCCTGACATCCTACTTCATGGAACAAGTACGTATTTTCAATTCCGATCCCCAAGCCAGTAGCATCCTCTCTCTACCAGGAAATACAACAACTGAATCCGATACCTTCGCCGCCTGGGTAGGAGTCAGTAGCGTCCTGCTAAATTTGCATGAATTTATCACACGGGAATAACATGATGAACTGTCTTCATCCCCTTACTCTCCAACAACGCCGGCTCTTCCTCCAGCAGTGCGCAGGAGGACTTGGCGGCACAGCGCTGATTCATATGTTGCAATCTGAATCACAGGCCAACATTCCAAATGAACTGACGCACGCTCTACAACCCAAAATGGCTCATTTTGCTCCGAAAGCAAAGAATGTCATCTTCCTTTTCATGGCCGGTGCACCAAGTCAGCTGGACTTGTTTGACCCGAAACCCAAAATGCGTGAATTACACGGGCAACCTCTTCCTGCATCCTTTCTGACGGATCTCGATGATGCCCTTTTAAAAGGCAGTGCACAGGTCTTCTCCAGTCCACGTTCTTTCACGCGCCACGGTCAATGTGGCATGGATTTTTCGGATTATCTCCCACACCTCGCCCAACGTGCAGACGACCTTTGCATGATTCGAACGATGTTTACTGATGTTTCCAATCATCACCCGGCACAATTACTCATGAACTGTGGTATCCCTCGATTTGGAGCCCCTAGTATGGGAGCGTGGGTTACCTACGGGTTAGGAAATCCATCACACAATCTTCCTGGATTTGTCGTGATGCTTTCTAATTCAACTGGAACCGGAGATCTGGGAGGCACCGCGCTCTGGGACAACGCGTTTCTACCGCCGATATATCGTGGCGTTACCTTTCGGAGCACCGGTGAGCCGATTCTCTTTCTTTCCAATCCAAGAGGCATCAACTCCACCACACAACGCGCACGACTCTCCGCTATTCGAGACTTGAACCAGCTGCGCCACCGCGTCACAGAAGACCCGGAAATAAACGCTCGTGTTTCAGCATATGAACTGGCTTTTCGGATGCAGTCAGCCGCACCTGAACTCATTGATTTTTCGGATGAAACCGAACATACCCTCAACAGCTATGGAGTCAACGACGAAACGACACGATGGTTTGGCAGTAACTGCCTGCTCGCTCGACGTATGGTTGAACGTGGAGTCCGCTTTGTACAGCTCTATCACTACACATGGGATGATCACGCCGATCTCAACAAAAACCTGAAACGCAACTGCAGTATGACAGACCAGCCCGCGGCTGCATTGATTCAGGATCTCAAGCAACGCGGCTTGTTGGAAGACACCCTGGTTGTCTGGGGAGGGGAATTCGGCCGGACTCCGATGCATGAAGTTCGGCGAATAAATGCAGCGGGGCGCGAAGGACGTGATCATCATCCGTTTTCATTTACGATGCTTCTCGCCGGGGCTGGAATCAAAACCGGCCAAATCATCGGACAAACCGATGAACTCGGTTACCACGGTATCGAAGACAAAGTCCACGTTCACGATTTACAGGCAACCCTGCTTCATTTACTAGGGCTGGATCACACTCAGCTGACTTATCGTTTTCAAGGACGCGATTTTCGATTGACCGATATAGGGGGCAAAATCGTCTCCAACATTCTGGCATAATGATTCAGAGGCTTTTTCCTACACAGTACGACAGGCTTCCAGAGCATCCCAGTTAAAATGGACACCATGTCCCGGGCAGTCCGGAGCTACAGCGAGGCCCTCTTCCAGCTTTAACGGTGTTTCCATAAATGAATCCAGTCCAAAGGCATGTATCTCAAGAAACGATGCATTAGGAACTGCTGCCAACAAATGAACATGAAGATCGTGTACCCCATGCGACGTCACTTCCAGATTATGCGATTCTGCAAGGTGCGCTACTTTCAACCAGACCGTAATTCCTCCAACTGTTGCCACATCCGGCTCTGGAAAGGTCACACCTCCGGCAGTCATCAGGTGATTGAACTCATAAATCGAATGTAGATTTTCACCGGCAGCCAAAGGAAGCGATCCTGCTTGTTGTATACGGGCATGCCCAAGGAAATCATCCGGAATCGTCGGTTCTTCCAGCCAGTAAATACCAAACTCACTTAAAGCCCGTGATGCTCGAATAGCCTGATCGATGGTCCATCCCATATTCGCATCGACCATCAAAGTCGTCTCTGACCCAATGCAATCTCTCACTCGAGCAACACGGGAAATATCCTCACTAAGTGAGTCACGCCCGACTTTCATCTTCAGGGCATTAAATCCACATGCCATAAATTGTTCGGTCTGCTCCAGCAACTGCTCTGTACTGAACTGCAAATCCACACCGCCGGCGTAGGCTTTTACACACGGATCCTTACCTCCGAGAAACTTCCACAAAGGCAGCTCTGCCATTTTGCTTTTCATGTCCCAAAGCGCAATATCAACGGCCGCAATGGCAAATACAGCAGCCCCTCCTCTTCCCACGTAATGTAACCGCCACCACATCTTTTCCCACAACGATTCGATCGCGGTCGATTCTTCTCCCAGAAGCAAAGGGACCAGATCATCTTTCAACAAAGAGGCAATCGCTCTACCACCATACCCTCCCGTATAGGTGTAACCCACACCTTGAAGTCCATTGTCTGATTCAATGGTTACGGTAACCAATTCAAAATCCCTAATGTACCCATGGCGCGAGTCAGACAGGGCAATCGGTAAAGGAATACGATAATACCCAACATCAACAGACTTGATTTTCACAGCTTCCCCCTGAATGGCGGTAAGATCTCTGGATCTTAGTTAAAATTAAAAAATACCTTGGCGAATATCCTCACTTGCTTATCGGAATATGTGTACATATCGCTAAGTATAGCATTGGCTTTTCCCATCTTATGCCCGCGATAATTGAAATTTTTCTGTAACACAAGGTAGTGCACATGTAAGCCAGTCGTTAGAATTTCGGAGCAAAGCAACTTGCACCCGTAGCTCAATTGGATAGAGCATCGGTCTTCGGAACCGAGGGTTGGGGGTTCGAGTCCCTCCGGGTGTACTTACCTCGTGCTTCCAGCAAGTCTTCACTGGCTTGCTGGATCGCGTCAAGGAGTCTCTCCCGCGGTTTATGCTCATCTGACTCACTCAATATCCTCCCTGGGCTCTCTTGTGCGTTTTCCGTAATAGCTAATCAACAGAATGTCCGATTATTGAGAACGTGATTATTGGGCTCGTCGAGAATTTTTCTTCTTAGTTTCATGGCTACTGTCAAGAATCACAGCGGGTAATCATCCACCGCTGACAGGCTCGGCTGCCGACGGGTTTCCGATCTACGGTACGGCTACAGCAATCCTAAGAACGCCAACTCTCCTGCTCAAAACTCACATCAAGTTTCCAACTAAAGAAGGGCCTGTGGCCCGACGGCAAGTACGATGGCACCTTTCGTTAGCGGCTATCAATACGTCGCTGGCAGCGGTGATTTAGGTGAGCACAACGGACGCCAGGCGGTAACACCTGAGTTTCCCAAAGGCACTCCTGACCGTTTTAATAGGCCCCATTAATTTGGTGAAACAGGTCCCAAATAGAAAATCCAGCAAGCATTGGCAGACAACCAGTCATACTTTCAGAAGCTCTACCGAAATATCCTATTTTTCATATTCATGCCACTCCTTGCACATATCGGGTTCCTTCCTACTGCCACAAACTTATTTAAATATTTTTAGCAGTATACGTGCGTCCCCTTCGTGAGCGGTGTTCTGATCCATTGCTACTTACTGGAAGTAAAAAACCGATGCCCGTCTGTCCAATGAACTTTCAGATACGATTGATGACTCAAAGACATCCTATCTGTCCTGGATGTGGTTCAAAAATTGAGTGATCCATAGTCAAAGTCCAAACAGAACTAACATCACGGTACGCTTGATCCCATCAAACCTAACGGCGATTAGATTCGTGCTCCAAGCGTTGGCTCGACACCCTCTGGCTGTATTTTGCTCAACAGTCGTACATGCATCACATTCGACTTGTAAACTGATACAGAAATATACCGGAAGCCACAGATACATTAAGTGAATCCGTTCCCATTTTCATAGGTATCGTAACACAGTGATCACACTTGCTGACCAACTCCTCAGAAACACCCTTTGCTTCATTGCCAAACAGTAAGGCCATCCGAGCGGCCCTTTTCATCGAATCCAGTGGCGATGCCTTTGAACTCAAAACAGCAGCAAACCGTTGGAACTGATGCTCGCTGCCCAGTCGAGTTAAATCCGTCACCATGTCTTTGGACTCTACAATCGGCAGTTTCAATACTGCTCCCATCGATGTGCGCAATACTCGACGGGAAAACGGATCGGCACATGTGGTCCCAAGTAAAACACCATCCACACCAAATGCCGCACAATTCCTCAAAATTCCTCCCAGATTCTGGGGGTCCTTGACATCATGTCCGACAACCAGGATTGCTTCTTCCTGTAAACCAGTCATCAGATGTTGAAACGTTCGATTCGCTTGGCGCCGGCCACATGCAAGTACGCCCCGATGAAACGGAAAACCCAAAATCTGTTGAAAGATTGATTTATCAGCCACATACATCGGTACCTCTTGAGAAATTTTTTCTGCAAATTCATCTGCACGTCGACGCTCAACAAACAGCGACACTGTTTCAAATGAACTATCCAGAAGACAATCGACCAGAAAGGATCCCTCGACTACAAAAAGGCCCGATCGTTTTCCGAGGCGCTGCTGAGGAAGGTCTCGATACGGCATTACCTCTGGATCATTCACTGAGTTGATGGAAACAAGAGGCATCGACCAACCTGTCTCATTATGCTTTGTGAAATCGGTGTTTCGTTGTTGTGGAAAATAGCCACACCTTGGATGCGTGACTGGATCCCGTTAACAATCCTAATCAAACAGACCCAAAAAACACGTTTCGACCAATAAAATATCGTGTTTTCATTCGTTCGAATCTTCTAGAAAGGCAAGGAGGTCTCTCAGTTCACGGTCTGTCAAAACATGTACCAGACCATTGGGCATAAAAGACTCATCGAGTTCATGAATAATCTCAATATCTGATCGACTGAAACTTCTGTTTTTCCCTTGGTTGTCACGCAGGACTTCATTGACCCACGACCGAAGCCGGATGCCCGTTAAATTGCGTCCATCTTTTAGCACAAGCATCGAAGGACGGTACTGGGGAGCCATGACAAGACTTGGCTGTAACAATGATTCCAGCAATCCTTTACGGTCACTTTGCATGCGGACATTCGTCAAATCCGGTCCCACGACATTACCACGACCACGATGACGATGACAGCTGGAACAGGCAGCCACTCGTGAATGATGAAAAATCCGTCTTCCAGTGGTTACACTGGCAGATCCCGGAACCGACTGAATCCGTTTTAACCATGCCTCGGTATTCACCAGAGACGGTCTCCCCGAAATCAGCAAATCCGGTTCCAGACAAGCCTGTACCAGGTCTTTCGATGAAGGGAACCGCTTCACAACCTCACGCAATTGAGAAATCTGTTCCTTATTCAACGATAGACCGCGAACCGAACGCAGCGCCTCTTCGCGAACCGATTCGACTTCATCATGAGCCAGCTGAATCAGCAACTTCAAATGAACTGGCGCCTGAGAGGACAGGGCTGCAATCGCCTCCGCACGGACCGCATCTGGTTGTTGAGAGTCGACTCCAAGTCCAATCAATAACGGAAGCCCTATTTTCGGATTTTCCGCCAGGGTACGAACGACTTCCATAGATAACAAAGGATCGTTAACCGCTAATAATTCATTGAGTAATGTCAAAGTCAGTCCTTCAGGGAATTTCCGATTTATAGCTGCGCCGGTCTGAGAACCATCAAGCGAAGGTACAGGAATCAGACGCAGAGCGAAGGCACGAAGCTTAGGATCACTTGCTGAATCGCGTACACGCTTCAGCAGAACATCTGGATTTCGAATACCCGCTTCAGGTCTCCCCTGCAGAGTATTGTGTGCCGCTATGGCAGCTTCAAACAGAGGGTACTCAATATTCCTGCTACGCAATAACTTTTCAATTTCCGGTAAAAATGCATCCCGTTCGGAATCGGCAATCCATCGCAATACTTCAAACTGTATTTCCGGATGGTCGTCCTTCAAAAAGAATGCGATCCATTGGTCTGCAAACACGGTCGCTGAACCAGTCGAGTCGTTGCGATAACTGGCCAGTTTCAGGGCAAGAAGAACTTGAATGCGATCTCTTACATCCAGTGTTTTAACTCTTTCTGGTTGTACTCGATGAATTTGTCTGGACAGGGTTGCCAACGCGGCCTGTCCGAGGAACGGATCATCCGATGAGGACCATTGCAAAAGTGTTCTAAAGGACAACCGGCGTTCTCCGGAACGCAGAGTTTTTGCAAGTCTGAAGGAGGCGGAATGACGCTCCAGATCTGTCGGCCCAAGCCAAGACGCTAGACTGGGATCGATTTCCACTTTCCATAGCCGACCGAACCCATGTACCTGGTATCGTCCATCCACCCAGTCTGTCACATACCATGTGAAGGTTTTCTGATCGTCAATGCCAGGTGCTCTTGCGATACAGGTAGGCCGAAAATACCTTGCCCCATGTACCAGTTCGATGCGTTCCGCAGAATAACTCGCCCCTTTTGAATTGAGTCGAAAAAAGTAAAGACGATGATCACTCCATGATGGAACCATCAGACCTCGCCCCACAGGAGTCACCGCACAAGGAGCCTCCCCCGACGGATGGATCATCGGTAATGTTCCTCGTAATTCTCCGTTCCAGGCAACAAATGGATGATGTGCTTCGGGTCCATATGTTCGTTGAAAACCGTAATCCCCTCCTTCAACGATATGCAACAGCCGACAAGGAGGCTTTTCTCCGGGGTCGTTGTCAACCGCGAAAATCACACCATCCTCTCTGACACAGATACCAAACGGGTTCCAGAATCCTCGAGCAATCCGGTTCAGCCCGGTACCTTCCGGTTTACAGCGAAAAATTCCACCTTCACCTGTGCCTTGAACACGTGTTCCATCCCGCCCTGTGATGACCCAGGGTTCTGAGTAATTTTCACCGATGCCAAAAATAAGGTCCCCGTCTGGATGCCAGGCCAGACCAGACAAACCATTGTGGGGATAATCGGCTTCAGTCTCGAGCAACAGAAGATCTTCTTCGAGATCTCCCTTACCGTCACCATCGGTGTCTTTGACACGTAGAATTCGATCTCTCTCTGCAAGATAAACCCATCCGTCCAGGCCCAACTCCAGATCCATCGTATGATGGGTTTTTTGATAAAACACTCGCCGATGATGCTCTTTGTCAAATACCAGAACCTCGTCAAACTCAGGCCCCGCGTAGTCTTTCGGAGTAAAGTGTGTATGGCTGGATATCAACCAGACCCATCCCTTCTGGTCCACATCAATCCCGGTAGGAGTGACTAAATCAGGATGTTCCGCAATCAGGGAAATGCGCACACCCGATTGCAGCACGCGCACCTGGGGATCACGCTCAGCAGTAGCTGAAACGGATAGCAATGCCCCATTCAGAAATAGGAACAGTCCCATGAACATCGTATGACCACCACCTTTTCAATATGACATCCTCTAGCCACAGACTCCGTTACGAGGGTCCCTCCATCCGTGTTGTACTCTACAGACCGGGCTTCTCACGCTTGTTTCACTTCATGGATAAACACCGGAAGCCACACATCACAGCAGGCTCTTACTTACTAATTGATTCGCTTCACAATTCAGCATGATGGTTTTCTTTCTTTTATGTATCCTTCAAAAACTGATGGATGACATTGGAGGTTATCCTGGCAACGTGATCATCGACTAAAATACAAGCAGGCCAGGTGATCGACCCCACCGAAAACACTGCTCCTTTACTGGGTGTGTCAAAATGCACCATGTCTGCCCCACCTTGATCGGGATTAGTTCCCTGTGCAAGTCGATGTACATTTTTTGGAGACTGATCAGAAACCTTATCTGTTTCATGACCTGAAGCTCCGCCCGGAACGCGCATATGCAGGCTGCGTTCACCAAAGGTATCCCCATTTTTCAGATTGGTCCCCTTGAAGCACCAGTGTGAATCATCGACCACACGATACGGGGCCCCCGTCATGATACCTGGAAATGAAAAGACCACTCCAAGAAGATTGGCTTCCGATTCGTATCTTTTGTCAAAACGACTCTCATAGTTGCTGCCATCAGGAGCCACTTGCGTTTCAGAGTGACTCCATCGCGTATTTTGATAGACAATGCGATGGTCATCGAGAAATTCGATCTCGCAATTTAAACCGTTACCACCGAGGTACATTAGTTTGCCACCGCAATCAAAGACCCATTTTTTCAGACGATCGTACATCGGACGAGACCAGTATTCCGGATGGGTACTGATGACAAGAATCTGATATGCATCCAGAGGTAACTGATCAAAATGAAAGTGTGATTCGGCATACAGGTCGTGGGTAAATCCTTCCCGTTCCATCCAGCCCAGCAACCGCCATTCCGCAGCTGCCAAGTGACAGCCCTGTCGACCCGCAATAGGACTATTCAGGTGTTCCTGTTCATCGATGTGATTGTATGGGTCGGGCCGGTCCATCGAAAGCGGAGCGAAGCTCTCAGAATCATACGTGCGATGTTCTTCTTCGGTGTATCTCTTGAGTTCCAGACGGGAATTAACGGTTGGTGTATCGGGAAAACAGTCCGCATGAATGTAATTGCTGCGGCCGCCAAAACTGTTATATGCATTCCAGGTGATATCGGATGCAAGAACCGCTATGGATGCTTGTGGTCGAGACGGAGCAACGATCCACGGAAAAGCAAAAAAATCTCCCGATTTGGTTCGGGCATGTAAAAAATATAGCCCTGACTGTTCCGGAGCTTCAACCTGCTGTTTGTGCGCTTTACTGTGATAGCCATGTTTGTTCCAGTGTACCCCACTCTGGGTATAGTCCCCGTCGGGTGTAATCTGCATGGTTGCCCTTGGCCCGTGTTCATCAAACGTACCCAGACGACGGATAAATTCTTTTTCTACTCCGTATCTCCATAGCTCGAGTTCGTATTCTTCAACCGCATGAACACGAAACTCCGCCCGTTCACCTGCTTTCACATATTTGGGCCACATGTATCCAAACAACGTATCGGACAACAATCGAAAATGATGAGGGTGCTCTTCGCTGACCTCGACATCGACGATTTTTGACCCATACCCGTCTTTCCCAATAACCACTTCATAATTACCCGCGTCAAGCTCCGCGTGTACCGCACCAGAAATAGTAGAACGCGTCGGGTAAACGCTTCCTTCCCTGCGAAATTCCAACATGACATCCGCGAGCGCCTCATAGCGTTCATTACTCACCCAACCAACCAACATAACCTGATCTCCCATTGTTCTAATGGCATGTGACAAATTCACTTCTTCAAACACAGGATCTATTCGTCATGATTTTCACGAATCAACTCCCTTCACACAAGCCCCTCCCTGATTATTAAACTTTCTGTGCCATACAGCGACTGTCCACCTGGAAGATCTGATACCTGACACGGTGTCCGCTCTGAACTGGCAATCGGTCCAGTAACTGTCAATGGCAATTATTTCGATCCTGGCACGTGTTTTAGATCGATATATCTAAAGAGACTTGCAGCAAAAGCTTCAAAGAAGGACAATGAACGGCAGGGTTACTTTGTATTTTATGTGTACGTTATTCGGTCTACCGTGAACCGGGGACCGCGATCAACCCTTGGGGAGAACCAACGGTGTTTACCATTCTTGGTGGAAAAAACCAGTTTTGCGACGGTGTCTCAAGAAGACATTTCCTACAGGTAGGTGGCTTGGCCATGGGAGGTATCTCCCTGCCCCAGATGCTGCGTGCGGAGGCAGCAGCCGGTATCCAGTCCTCCCACAAAGCCATTATCATGGTTCTTTGTCCAGGCGGTCCGCCTCATCTGGACATGTATGATCTAAAACCTCACGCTCCGGCGGAAATCAGAGGGGAATTTAATCCCATTGAAACGTCCGTTCCAGGTATTGAAATCTGTGAGCTGATGCCTGAAATGGCAAAAATTATGGACAAACTGATTGTTGTGCGTTCTCTCTACGGAGGATTGAACGATCACAACGTCCACCAATGCCTCACGGGATGGGAAACCCATCCCCAACAAGGTGACTCGGTCGAACGAGCGGGCTTCCCTCCTGGCGGATGGCCGACCCCCGGTGCCGTACTGTCACACACCTTCGGCCCGGTCTCACCATCGATGCCGCCGTTCCTTAGTCTTGCTCCACCCAATGCGGAGTCGACCACCCGGGCGTCTTTAAATCAATCTGGTTTTCTTGGCGTTGGCCATTCGGGATTTGAACCCATACGCAAACGTCGTTTTGATGTTGTATATAAATCGGGTGTCTCCAAAGAACAGGTGGCCGCGGTTCAGGAAGAATCCGCGGATATTGTTCTCAAAGGTATCACGCTGGACCGACTGGCAGACCGACGTGCTCTGTTTGCAAATCTGGATCGGTTACGCCGCGAAGCAGACAATAATGGAATTATGGAAGGAATGGACGCTATCAGCCAACAGGCTTTTGGCATACTCAGCTCCGGTAATCTGGCTAACGCACTCGACTTCAAACAAGAAGATGCCGCTACAAGAAAACGATATGGGATCAGTGATGATGCCGTACCGGTTCACGGTGGCCCTAAATTACTTGAACATTTTCTGGTAGCACGAAGACTGGTCGAGTCCGGTGCGCGGTGTGTAACACTAACCTGCAGTCAATGGCCACTCGAGCGAATGAGTCGCGGTGGATTTAACTGGGATTGGCACAGTGACAACTTCGGAAATGCCCGGGCCACCCTTCCATTACTAGACATGGGGGTATCCGCTCTCGTAAAGGACCTCCACGATCGAGGCATGTCTGAAGATGTCTCGGTAGTTGTTTGGGGAGAATTTGGCCGCACCCCCAGGATTAACGGTAATGCAGGACGGGACCACTGGCCGCCAGCAGCTGCCTGCCTTATGGCAGGAGGAGGAATGCGAACCGGACAAATTATCGGGTCCACCAATCGATGGGGAGAAGAACCCAAGGACAGACCGGTCCATTACAGGGATGTGTTTTCTACCCTGTACCACAATGTCGGAATCAATGCCCGACAGACGACCTTCAACGATTTACGTGGTAGACCACAATATCTTGTAGATAATCGTGATCCCATCCATGAACTCGTATCCTGATTAATTTTTCAGGATCCGCTCTGTTCCTCTGGTTACCTGACATGGAACCGGAGTCGTGTGTGAACGAAAGATTCCCTCTCTCTGCCCACTGCTTCGTTGGAATCGTCTAGCTGTCACACCAGGATCTCCAACAGCCCTTCCTGACAAATCCAGATACCTCTCTTGAAAAAGAACCACGACCGGTACACACTCGTCTCTGAAAATCACAATTCATCTGATGGTGCGAATTAAAAGGCAATCCTGTCGTATTGAAGTTGACAGGGTTACCTTACCATCAAACTGCCGCCACGAACCCCTCACATGATGAATCGAAAATCATGGCAGCCCGTAAATTTCGAATCCGAAATCAGATGATCGGTTTTTTATTTCTAAGCATACCGGTCATGCTTTTTGTCATCAGCCGTTTTCCCACCTCGACGACACCAGAAATTTCAACAGCTCCCTCGTTTCCTCCTCCAGAAAACATGTGCTGGATTCCCGGCGGAACGTTCTTGATGGGAAGTTCTTCGTCTTTTTCACGAAATGATGAAAAGCCCGTTCATGAAGTCACCATTGATGGGTTCTGGATGGATGAAGCGGAAGTTACCAACGCTCAGTTTCAGGAATTTGTGAAGGCGACAGGGTACATCACTACAGCCGAAACAATTCCAAATTTGGAAGAACTCATGAGTCAATTACCTCCAGGTACCGATCCACCACCCAAAGAAACGCTGGTAGCAGGCTCCATTGTTTTTCAACCTGATAACGACCAAACCCCTCTTGACCGTCCCGACCTATGGTGGAAATGGAGTCCCGGGGCAGACTGGCAACATCCGGAAGGACCCGGCAGCAACATTAAAGGCAAAGCCGATCATCCGGTTGTGCACGTTTCCTGGTACGATGCCAACGCTTATGCTGAATGGGCCGGAAAACTACTTCCCAGCGAAGCACAGTGGGAATTTGCAGCTCGAGGTGGCGTCGCCCAGGCAACATACGTTTGGGGAGAAGAACCTCCTGATCAGGCTTCTGCAGCCCGCGCCAACATTTTCCAGGGATCCTTTCCCAATCATAATACGATTACTGACGGCTTTGCTTCTACCGCTCCCGTTCGTTCCTTTGCACCTAACGCGTATCAACTTTACGATATGTCTGGAAATGTCTGGGAATGGTGTTCTGACTGGTACCGTTATGACCAGTACTACTTGCAAAAAGTAGAGGGAACAGAAAATCCCAAAGGGCCTAGAAAAAGCTATGATCCGGACGAACCAACGGTACCAAAGCGTATCTCACGCGGCGGGTCCTACTTATGCCACGAAAGCTACTGCATCGGATACCGACCTTCCGCCCGCATGAAATCCAGCCCGGACAGCAGCCACTGCCATACTGGATTTCGCTGTATCATGACAGCTCCCATGTGGGATCGGAGCAAAGAATCTCGGACCCCTTAATTCATGGTGACCTGTGTCCAAAAGATCTTTGCGTGCCTCATAAAGTGTGTCATCGCAACTCTCTGAAACGGTGGTCCCTTTGAAAAAAGCTACTTTTTATCAGGTTTCAGAACACGGATGACTCGGCTCCCGTGATCGATATGACCAAACATATCGGTACTTCTCACCTCGATTAAGTGGGTTCCAGGCTGAAGATCTCCCGGTAAAGGCACTTTCCAGAGATGACTCGAAACAATTGGATCCGGTAAAGCAATCCATGTTTTATCCGACAGAGTCTTTTCCCGATTGAATTCATGCAGGTACAACGGATCTGCTTCAGAAACCTGCTGCATCCAAGTCCATTCCATATGCGGACTAATTCGCATCGCCACCCGAGACCGTTTCGATCCTCCGAAAACGTTAACATAAACCGAAGTACCCGTCTGGCCAGCCATCACCTCTTCAGGGGCTGCAATGTGCATTTGGTAATCTTTAGGCTTGCCGGCTGCTTTAAACCGCCACGAGTAGCGATTCCCGTCAAATGAAAGAATGGCATATCCGTTAGGAGCACCGTCACGCATCATGGTATGTGGAATCCCACGCTCATCAGGCATACCTCTCCACCAGCTTCCACAAGCTGTCACACTAACAATATGATGATGATCAACCGGCCCCTTCCAACCATCTTCATCTGAAATAAAACGATGTTCCTGGTAATGCGTGTGTCCGGAAATAGACAAACAAAAAGGGCGTTTTTCAATTAACCGATACAATCCATGACGATCGTGTACTTCGGTCAATGGAACATGCATCATGAGCACGACAAACTGGTTCTCCGGAATCAAGGACAGATCATGTTTAACAAACGCTACCTGCCTCGATCCGAGACCACCACGATAACTCTTACGTAACTGGCCACCTTGCTCTTTTTCCACAACCCATTCGATATTGTCCAGAACAATAAAATGCGTTGGGCCATAGTCAAAAGAATAGTAGGATGGTCCAAACACTCGTTCGAACGTTTCGTCTGATTGCTTATCCGACTCCGCATCGAGATTGATGTCATGATTCCCAATGACATTATACCAAGGTACACCTATCAGCGCTACCGTTCGGGCATAGCTCTCAAACAGTGATAATTTGTCAAAAACAATATCACCTAGTGTTACTCCGAAGGCCGCGTCTGATCCGACCAGTTCCTCCACAACATCGTGTGCCAGATAATCGATTTCTTTTTGATTTCTTGGCTGGGTGTCACCAAAAAGAATGGCCTCAAAATGGTCCGGTTCTTTTTGAGGGTAAAGCGGGAAATCAACAAACTCAGGTAGTGGACCGGTAGGAGCCACGCCAGCATACTCCTGAACCGGGGAACCTGAGGGTTTATGGTTATAGTAAAATTGCGGCAACTGGCTGGGCGACAGTGGTACCTGCCAGCCGCGAGGCTTGATCACAAAAATAATCGTGTCGTCGCTGACCGCAACCTCGAAAATTCCTCCGGCATTCGTATGAACAATGTCTCTTCCATTCGAAACACGTATACCTGACAGCAACTTCTCACCCTGATCATAAGATCGATTTCCATTCATATCATGGAAAACACGACCTCGAGCAATCTGGCTGGAAGTGATTTCTGCTTCCGACCCTCTGCCGAACCCAGATACCATGCCCCAAAGTACAATCAACGTCCATCCTGTCATACTATGCACACAACACCTCCACTGAATAATTGAATTCGCTCTCTAAAACAGAATCCGATTTGTATTGTCAGAACTACCTGCCGTGAACATATGTTCCGTCAATTTTACCCTAAAAACAACCTGGCTGGTTAATGGGATTGCTCACTGACTACTTTTCCCTCGATGATCGTTGTCACGCAGTGAGTCACATACTCAAAGGGATCTCCGTCAAACACCGCCACATCTCCATCCTTACCGACGGACAAGGATCCAACGCGATCGCTTATTCCTAGAATACGCGCCGCATCGATCGTTATGGTTGCCAGAGCCTCCTGGAACTGCATCCCATTTGCCACCAGCAATCCCGCTTCAAAGAGAACCACACGTGTTTTTGGAACGTACGCTTCATACCCACTCTGAATCGCCAGCGGAATCCCGTGTTTGCGCAGTTCCGAAGCGGTTTCAAAACTGGCATTTTCCAACTCACCGAACATACGGACCATGGTTGGATGGAGGATGACTGGAACCTGTGCCCTTTTTATCTCCTCGATCAGAAGATAGGATTCTGCTGCACCATCCAGAATAATCTTAATGTCAAATTCTTCTGCAAACCGTAGCACACTAGCAATATCCTGAGCTCGATGGGCCGTAACCAGCATTGGAATTTTTTTCTCAAGAATATGACCGATAACTTCCAGACGTAGATTCCGCTCCGGTCGTTTCTGCTCCTCTCGAGCACGGCCTCTGAGATATTCCTGCGCCTTAATAAAATGCTCACGTAACAGGGACACCATCTTGCTCCGACTACCCGGAGAATCCCGGCCACTTTTTCTTGCCGATTCAGCTAACGTACTGGCAACTGCAAAACGTTCCCGTACAACCGCCTCTTGGACTGTATTCCCAATCGTTTTAACGATCATCGTTTGACCGGAAATAAGTTCTCCCGGTGCGTGCCCCGTATGCAGGGTGGTGATACCGAACCCACGTATCCAGTCAACCAGTTTTTCGTGCGGGTTATAAGCGTCCACTGCCCGCAACTCGGGTTGGACAGGAAAAGTGTGTTCCAACTGATCCTGGTCATGCGGTGAATTAAAATACCCGGAAAGTCCGACCACACTGTGTGCATCAATCAATCCCGGCGTTACCACTTTCCCGCTTATCTCCCGAATGCCCTCAGGAATTTTCAACTCCTGTGACGGTCCTACGAATGCGATTTTTCCGTTTGTTATCAACACAACACCATGATGGATTACCTTGCCATCCATGGTGAAAACCTTCTCACCATGAACGGCCACTTGGCCATTCAATACGGGTAGCACACCGGTTAGAAGAATAGCAGTCAAAACAAAAATGACAGGTTCCCTGACCACACACTTCATCTTCTATTCCCTTCGTTAATACAACAACGGTAACGAGGTCGATCACTACCTGCACCATACCCTCCCACTGCATAAAGCCGATCCTCTGGAATCGAACGATCGAATACTTTAGTTCCTTCTACCCATGTTTCCAGCACTTTCGTATATACGCTCAATGGGTCGCCATCGAGGATTACCAAATCCGCGTCTTTGCCAACCACAAGAGAACCGATCCGTTTACCAAGGTCCAGCATAGTGGCGCCAGCCAAGGTCACTCCTTGCAATGCGCCCTCGCGCGTCATTCCGCCACGCACTCCCAATGCAGCCATACGAAGGAATATACGTGAATCGGTTATCCAGTCATCCGTATGAAAAGCCGTAAGAACACCCGCCCGCTCCAATACCGAAGGTGTTTTAAAACTCAAATCGATGGCTTCCAGTTTTCCTCCCGGACTGTCTACCAGAATTACCGAGCAGGCCATTCCTGACTCTGCAATTTCATCCGCAACTTTCCATCCTTCGCTAACATGGTGCAAAACGACACGAAAATCAAATTCCTTCGCCAACCTTAACACCGTAATAATGTCATCGTGACGGTGTGTATGATGATGAACAATGCGTCTTTTTTCGAGCACTTCCACCAAAGTCTCCAAGCCAAGATTACGGGGGGGCCGATTGCTTTCGTTCTCTGGATTTCGAGCACGATTTTCACGATATTCCTGCGCGCGTACGTACTGTTCACGAATCAATGATGCCGATTTAGCACGACTGCCAGGAAATGGAGGACTCCCTCGGGAATTCGTACCATTGGCCATTTTCAATCCTCCCAATGGACGACCTTGATCATCTCGGATGTAGCGTTGCTCAATCCGGTTCGCTGGACGTAATTTGACATAGACCGTCTGACCACCGATCAAATGTCCCGACCCTGGCATAATGTTTAACGTCGTGAGTCCACCTGCTACGGCACGGCGGAAACCGGGATCACGGACATTAATGGAGTCCAGAATTCGAATTTCGGGTTGTATTGGACTGGATCCATCAGCACCTTCTATATCACCGATATGGCTATGGGTGCATATCAGACCGGGCATTATTACCTTACCTGCAGCATCGATCACATCTGTTGATTCCGAAAGTTCTATTTCGTTGCGCGGCCCCAACGCGACTATCAATCCTTTATGAACAATCAAAACACCATCCGAAAACTCTCTGCCTTCAATCGGAATCACTCGGGCACCCACAAAAGCAACCGGTTGTTCTTGTGCGATCACAGCCCGAACCCAAAACACGCCAGACAGTAATATGACCGTTAATCCGGTGGCACATGGAAATCTAAATTTACTCATTGATGGCTCTCACAAAAGTAAGGAATGAAAACCTTCTCAAAAACTCTGTAGGTAAAGCACCCAACGACTCAAAACAGTAACATGGTACCCAACTGAAAAGAACACGACAACAAACTAGACAACTAATCATCCGTTCGTTTTTCAGCTTGTTTTTCTTCCCGATTGCTTCATTCAAATGATAAAAATGGAAGCGTGTAATGGACACTTCTCTCCATCGTATTCGTTCCATGATTTCTATCGCACTGGTCAGTGGATTGCTACACACAGGGACCATTTGTGCAAAAAGCCTCTCTCAAAGACCGCCTAATTTCGTGATAATTTTTGCTGACGACCTCGGTTTTCAGGATCTCGGCTGCTTTGGATCTCCTCACATTGAAACACCTCACCTTGACCGACTGGCTGCACAAGGACGGAAATTTACAAGTTTCTATGCTGCACCTTCCTGTTCACCGTCTCGTGCAGCACTACTGACCGGATGCTATCCGGTAAGAGTCGGCATTCCATCTGTTCTCGGTCCCGGATCAAAAACCGGACTGAATCCGGATGAACTCACGCTTGCCGAACTACTGAAAACAAAGGGCTACCGCACTGCTGTCTACGGAAAATGGCACTTAGGTGATTCACCTGTATTCATGCCTCTCAACCATGGTTTCGATGACTATTTTGGACTTCCTTATTCCAATGACATGTGGCCGTTTCACCCTACCACTGATCGTTTTCCTGACCTTCCTCTCATTACCCGAAATCAGATTATCGAATTGAACCCAGATCAAACCCTTCTGACAACTCGTTACACCGAAAAAGCAATTCAATTTATTGACCAACAGAAAGAGAATCCTTTCTTTCTGTATCTGCCACATAGTATGCCTCACGTCCCTTTGTTCGTTTCCCCTAAGCACCAGAGTAGCTCATCCCGAGGCCTCTACAGCGATGTCATTCGTGAAATTGACTGGTCAGTTGGCCAAATCATGAGTGCTTTGAAACGTCATGGTATTGAAAACCATACACTTGTCATTTTCACCTCTGACAATGGCCCCTGGCTTTCTTACGGAAATCATGCAGGTTCGGCCCTTCCACTGCGCGAAGGTAAAGGAACCACCTTCGAGGGAGGGGTACGGGTTCCCTGTATCATGCGATGGCCAGATCAAATTCCTGCAGGAACACTTTGTCAAGACTTCGCTTCCACAATGGATCTGCTCCCGACACTGTGTAAACTAGCAAACGCTCCGCTTCCGACTGACCGGATCATTGACGGCACCGATATTCATCACCTCATGACCATGCAACGGCCTCGTCGTAATCCAGAAGATGTTTTTCTTTTTTTCAACAGTGGAGAACTGCAGGCCATCCGACAGGGTCGCTGGAAACTGCATTTCCCACACCCGTATCGCAGTCTAAAAGAAAACCCCGGTCGTGATGGAATTCCAGGCGTCTATGTGCAAAAATTCATCGACACCGCCTTATTTGACCTCGAGTCCGATATCAGCGAACAACACGATATATCTTCAGACCACCTCAACATAGTCCTGCGTTTGAAGACGCTTGCCCAGCAGGCCCGAAAAAATTTAGGAGATCATATTACCCAAACCAAAGGACTTCAGGTACGTCCCCCAGGGACGCTCCCCAAAGATCCATGATACTCGAAAATCGAACAATTCCTTTTGTAGCGGCCGTTCTGCTTTGTCCTACAAACACTTTTCCATTCGAACCTTCATACCTCCATATGGTGTCAATTTGTTCATCAGAACAGGCTGATTATTTCACCCGTTTACAAGGATCTAAGATCTAGATGTATCGATAACTTCAAAGAGCTCAAGTTGACGACTGATAGACTATCCATCTAAACTCGTATCGCACTATCGCGAGAGTGGCGGAATTGGCAGACGCGCTGGATTTAGGATCCAGTGGGGAGACCCATCCGGGTTCGAATCCCGGCTCTCGCAGTAGATCTATCCAGAAACAAACCCATAATTCAATCTTCCATTACCTGGTTTACTAACCTCCGTGTGAAAGGAACTATGTGATGCATGCTGAAAGCCGACGAGATTTTGTCCGTTACAGTGCTGGAACCGTGGCGGGTGTCAACGCGATACCTGCTACCCTTCGTGCCGGTCGAAACGACGTTTTACGTGCTGCTGTGCTCGGCGTCAATGGACGAGGAAGGTCGCACATTGCCGCCTTCGAAAAACAAGCCGGAGTAGAGGTCGCCGTTCTTTGTGATCCGGATGAACAAGTGTTGCATCAAAGGGCACAGGCTTTCGCTGAAACGTATAACCGATCGGTTGAAACCGAGACGGATCTGCGCAAGGTGCTGGATCGAAAAGACATTGATATCGTCAGTGTTGCAACACCGAATCACTGGCATGCATTAGCCACCATATGGGCATGCCAGGCTGGTAAAGATGTTTATGTTGAAAAACCCGGATCCCACAATGTTTTCGAAGGTAGAAAGATGGTAGAGGCGGCGCACAAATACCAACGTATCGTTCAGCATGGTGTGCAGCTGCGTAGTTCACCGGCCCTGCAGGAAGGTGTCGCACATCTGCGAAAGGGATTAATTGGAGAGGTGTACATGGCACGTGGTCTGGTTTTTCGCTGGCGTCCGTCAATTGGAAACGCCCCCAATGAAACCCATCCTCCTCGACATTTGGACTGGTCTCTCTGGCAAGGACCGGCTTCGGAAAGAGATTTCTCAAAGCGTCTGGTCCACTACAACTGGCACTGGCACTGGGACTATGGTAATGGAGATGTAGGAAACCAGGGGATCCACGAAACGGATATGTGTCAGTGGGGATTAGATGTTCAGCTACCCTCGGAAATTGGTGCCATGGGAGGAAAATTTCTTTGGGATGATGATAAAGAAACACCGGAAATTCTCACCACTCTGTACTCTTATCCTGAAGAAAAAAAACTCATTCAGTTCGAAGTCAGACATTGGTGCACGAACACCGAACAAGGAGCCACCGTGGGAAATATTTTCTACGGTTCGGAAGGAGTCATGGTAATCAAAGGATACGGGACCTATGAGACCTACCTGGGAAGAAATCGAGAACCAGGTCCTAAGCGAAGTGAATCTGGAGAACTTGACCATCATTTTTCAAACTTTGTTGAGGCGGTTCGCACCCGCGATCGGGATCACCTGAACGGGCCCGTGGAAACGGCTCATTTCAGTTCTGCTCTGGCACACCTCGGTAATATTGCCTACCGACTTAAGCGCCAACTGCATTTTGATCCTAAAAAAGAACAGTTTGTTGACGACACTGAGGCCGATTCAATGCTAACACGCAATTACCGAGAACCATTCGTGGTACCACGGCGTGTTTAACTCAACAAGCGAGAACTCTGTAACCCTTTCGGTAATCCAAATAGGGAATCCCGAAGCAGCTTGTCTGCTGCTTCGGGAACCAGGGACTACACTCCAACAGCCGAAGCCAGCAAGGCCTGGGACTGACTCTCTACTTTTTCGTGCAAACTGACTCCATGCGAATCAATCGTGACGACCGCCGGAAAATGTTTTACCTTTAATTCCCAAACCGCTTCCGGGCTGCCAAATTCTTCCAAAGACACGCTCAATACTTCCTGAACGCTTTCCGCATATACCTGTGCCGCTCCCCCAATTGCATGCAAATAGACACACCCGTGTTCCTGACACGCTTTTTTGGTTTTGTCGGCCATACCCCCTTTGCCAATCACCGCCCGGATTCCAAACTGTTTAATAATTTGGGCCTGATAGGGTTCTTCTCGAATCGAAGTTGTCGGCCCCGCTGCCACAACACGATACCCTTTTTCTTCATCCAAAACGACAGGACCACAATGGTAAATGACACCATCCCGAATCTTCTCCAGCTCTCCTCCATCAAACAAGTATTTGTGAACGGCATCACGTGCGGTACACACGGTTCCACTCAATAACACGATATCTCCCGCCTTGAGGTTTCGCACATCAGATTCACTCAAAGGGGTTGAAAGCCTCGATACATCACCCGAAGGAAGTTCCACTTCCGGCATCGTCACTTCTTCAGAGAACTCATTTTCCTTCTGATAAAGCCAGCTCTCCACTTCGCCGTCTAAATCCAGAATGACACCTCGTCTTCGATACGCCCAACACATATAGGCAATCGATACAAAAAAGGACGCTGGCAATCGATTAAGTGCACCTACCTTACAACACCCGACTGTAAAATTACCACTGAAGCCCATAGGACCAATTTCCAGCGTATTGGCATCCTTCATGATTTGCGATTCGAGATCTGCCAAAACCGCTTCAGGATTTGTGTCATCCACCTGACGCAACAGCTGACGTTTGGCATACTCAAGACCACTGGCCCGATCACCGCCAATACAGACCCCGAGAAACCCCGGACCACAGCCCTTGCCCTGCGCCTTCCAAATAGCATCCAGAATACAAGCACGCACTCCTTCCAGGTTACGATCCACTCGTTTTCCCTGAACCTGAGTGGGTAAACTGTACTGGGTACTCATGTTCTCGCAGCCACCACCTTTGAGAATCAAACGCATCTCCACATGTGGTTCGCGTGTCTGCTCCCAATGAAAAACCGGGCTGCCACTTCCAAGATTATTACCTGTGTTCTTCCCCGTTACGCTGTCTACTGAATTCTGTCGCAAATATCCTTTCTCAGTCGCTTCGACAACAGCTTTTCTACAGGCCTCTGCCAATTCAATCTGATCCACACCTTGGGGTGTCTCAATGAAAAAATTAATCGTTCCCGTGTCCTGACAGATGGGAAGTGACTTTGCTTTCGCGATGCCAATATTTTGCGCGACCATATCCAAAGCAAACTCGGCTTTCGAACCGCTCTGTTCCATGGAACGTTTCACGGCAACAACGTCCTCCACATCCGTCGGGAGGAATGCTGAAGTTCGGCGAATAAGCTCGAGTACGTTTTCTTTTACTCGTTCACGATTCATAGGATGCTCCTACTAAATACTATCTCGGATGCACGTCAACGGAGGCTCCGTCATTACCGCCATTATTTTCAGACAAATAGCAATCGTCAATCGCGTATGATACGCAATTACCATTTCTCTTGCATTTTTGAACAAACTACCCGGATATCAGAATAGGACGACCCAATAAGTACAAGGTGAGCAGGATAAGGACCGTCCCTACAACATTTAAAATGAAACCCGCTTTCAGCATTTCACCGATTCGTACGTGTCCAGAACCGAATACAATTGCATTAGGCGGAGTGGCTACTGGAAGCATAAACGCGCAGCTAGCAGCCCAAGTCGCTGGAAGCAGTAACAACAGCACCGGAATGCCCATCCCTTCCGCCACACTTGCCAGTACCGGCAAAAAAGCGCTTACGGTAGCAATATTACTGGTCAATTCCGTTAAAACTATCACCAGGACCGTTACAAAAACAGTTAGAGAAAGTACTGTCGCGAAACCCATATTCGTAACACCTTCCCCTATCCAGTCATTTAAATGAGTCGAAGTGACCGCATTTGATAAACTAAGGCCCCCACCAAATAACAGTAAGACTCCCCAGGGTAGTTCTTTGGCTGTTTCCCAGTCCAGCGCAAATACATCTGCTTTTCGATTAACCGGAATTAAGAATAACAGCAGTGCTCCGGTAAGCGCAATTGTCGTGTCGTTGACGTCGGACAACCAGAACAAGGCGGAATTACTTTCGGCCCAGCTAGAAACCGGTTCACGCAAAACCAAACCTAACGCAGTCATTACAAATACCACTAATACCGTCCATTCGGGACGTGACATAACCCCAAGTTTCTTGAGTTCTCCTCGAATCAGGGTTCGGCCACCTGGGATACTCTGAATCTGAATGGGAAAAATAACGTGTGTCAAAAGCCACCATGTAATTCCCAGAAACAAGACCACCAAAGGACCTGCTACAAGCATCCAGCGGGCAAAACCAAGTTCGATACCGTCCGAGTAATCTGTCAGAAATCCAGCTAAAAATATATTCGGCGGCGTCCCAACGAGTGTTGCCATACCCCCGATATTCGCCGCGTAGGCAATGCACAACATAAGACAGACTGAAAAGTTACGATTACCCTCGGAAGTGCCCCGCAAAGAGGATTCTTCGGTAAGCAACGCAACCACACTCAATCCTATCGGAAGCATCATGAGGGTCGTTGCCGTATTGCTAAGCCACATACTCAGGAAACTAGTTGCTATCATAAAGCCACCGACCAGATGTGTCGGTTTCGTGCCAACAATAAGTACGGTTAATAGTGCGAGACGGCGATGAAGATTCCAACGTTCAATCGCCAGAGCAATCATGAAGCCCCCCATGAACAGAAAGATATAACGGCTTGCATAAGGGGCTGCCGCCAATTTCATGGGACTTTCCAAGTCAGCGTAGACGCCGGCTATCGGGAAAAAAACCAGAGGGAAAAGTGCGGTTACCGGAAGAGGAAGGGCTTCGGTAATCCAGTAAACCGCTATGAGTACTCCAATAGCGGCTGTCACACGTGGAGGATGAGGTAACTCCGGAGCAGAGTACTGCAGCCAAACATATACGCTGATTCCCAGAATGGGCCCAAGAAACCGCCCTACCCAAGACACCACGGATCGCAATTGCCCTGAGTGCCGATCGGTTACGCTCATTCAATCGGATTCCTCATAGAGAAAGCCCTGAACCGGAAAAGGATCATCCTACTGATTTTTCCAATGGGGTATTCGTATGAACAGGCCTGTTTTCCAGTTTGTGATTGACACCTTTATCACCACACGGTTTTGTTCGCGAAAGCGATCTTGTTTGAGCAATTATCGCGAACGGAGGGGGCGGGATTCGAACCCGCGAGAGGTGTTACCCCCTGCCGGTTTTCAAGACCGGTGCTTTCGTCCACTCAGCCACCCCTCCTGTCTCCTGCTATGGATACTTAAATGTATGGATAGACCGCTCCGGAAAGCGTGATCGATCTTTCAGTTTAAATGTAACAAAGTTGAAACCTGTACTCTGTGATGGTAACACCTAGGATAGCTCAGGAGAAGATCCAGATCTCCGTCACCATCAAAGGAAAAGAACATGCACCACTTTGATCCAACCGATTATGGCAATACGTTTGAAACGTTACTGTCTCAATCCGAACTCTCTTCACTGGACCAGGGAACTCCAAACTATTCCATTAAAACAAAACTGGATGAATTGTCTGTTGATAACGCCTTTTCGACCGCATCGATCCAGAACCTTTCTATGGCACAGTGTTGCATAGCGGGAATCTGGCTCTATCACGGTTTCCTGGACGAGTCCCATCAGATTAGCCAATCCATAGCCACGCCGACAGGAAGTTACTGGCATGGACTCATGCACCGCCGGGAACCGGACTACTCCAACAGCAAATACTGGTTTCGCCGTGTCGGAAACCATCCCGTTTTTACTTCCTTACTCGAATCCATACCTGCCATGACACCCCAAATGGAAATTATCGAATTCAAAACCCTGTTAACAAAAACGACTTGGGACCCGTTCACCTTCATTGACTACTGTGAAATATCCTGTCAGCAACCAAGCCCATTGAAAGAACTGTGTAAACGTATTCAGCAAATCGAATACCATCTGCTCTTTGACTATTGCTTCCATCAGACCATTCAGTCCGATTGATTCACAGTTACCCCACGCCCTTCCAATTTATCCGCCGGCCAATACCGCTCATTCCCAAATCGATTTTACGCAAAGTTGCACTTGAAATATGACTTTGATACAAGATATTGTGTCTTTTTAGTGAGTATGTGTTTTTCAAAGTATACAATTTCCGTGGGACAAGTTTCTTTCTCATTACAAATCTCATACTCGCGGCTGTTGCCGCCCAAGTCGTCTTCCCAGACAAGAGGATCCTGACATGAACAAAAACATCATCGGTGGCATTGCTGCAGTGGTTATACTAGTCGTCGTATACCTCCTCGTCAGCCCTTTATTGACAGCCGGCCCTGAGGGCGTAGCCAAGTCATTTCTAGATGCTGTTTCCAACGAGGACCTGACAACAGCCCGCGGATTTATGATTGAAGCGGCTAGTGAGACCGATGATCAGAACCTTCGCGATGTGATCGCCAAGGGATCAAGCTTTTCCATTGATAAAGTTGATGAATTCACAACAACGGCAAACGTACAGTTCAGCAGTACGGGAACAGGAGACACTTCCTCTTCTCAGTTAATGCTGATGAAAGACCCCATCTCTGACGCCTGGCGTGTGGTTGGAGCGGGCGGGTCTACTTTTTCCGGAGAAGCTCGTGTTCAGAAAGATCTTCGTCCAACCGAACATCCTTCAGAAGACGTAGCGAGAGATTTTATGGGGGCTATTGGCCAGGAGATGGATGTTGACAAAGCACTCACTTACCTCACTTCATCAGCACAAGGAAACGGGCGTTCTCTTATTGAAGCGTGGACCAAAGATTTTCAACGTCGGAAAGATGGTGGGCGAGTCTTTTATCCGGCCGTCACGATGTCTCGCGAATCCGAAGACGGTGCTGGACGTATTGTTACCGGAGGCTTCCGTCCCATGGGGCAGCCCAGTTCAAATGATTCCATGGCTCGCAACAATGCCATGCTGTCAGGCACTGACCCCAGTAGAGGTGGTGGTAGAGGTGGCCGAGGTGGTGGTAGAGGTGGCCGAGGTGGCGGACGCCGAGGTGGTGGCGGGGGACGCCGGGGTGGTGGTGGACCGCGTGGTGATGGAGGCGCTTCTGAGAACAGCGAACCGTCTGGTGGCGTCAGCACCGGTCAGATTGACACCGCTGACCGGGGTGATGTGGAATTACATTTGCAACTTGAAAATGATCAGTGGCGTGTACATGCCACGCTTTCAATCCCTCCCCAGGAGCTCGGTTCTGGACGAAGGCTCGATGTAGCCCAGGTCAAAGAAGGGACCGTGCTGCGTGATTACGAGAACGCGACCGCCCCTCAGATGGCTTCCACGGCAGAGGAAAGCAACTAAAGTCGATTAGAAGAAAACCTAATTCGGTTAAGGGATTTCCGCCTCATCATCGGTTACGGGTATAGCATCAAACTGTGCAAAAAGATCTGCAATTTGCTGCATACTAAGTGGATTAAGCAGGCCTTCCGGCATAGCGGAAAGCTTGGATGGCAATTGTTGTTCGATTTCTTCCTTAGCTATCACGGTTTTCTTCCCTTCAATGTCCAGGACCACGATTGCGTCAGTCCCCTGCGGCGCAACCAGCCCTGTGATTACTTTCCCATCACGAGTAACCAGAGTCTGGCTTTGATATTGGTCTGAAATAACATGGGATGGATAGAAGATCGATTCCAGGATCTCTTTACGGCGGAAACGCCGTCTCAGTGTTGTCAAATCCGGACCGATTCCTTCACCGATACTTCCATATCGATGACACTTGATACACTGTGCCTTTTCAAATACGACAGCACCTCGTTCCACATTTCCGGTAATGCCATCAGGATTGTCGGTCAGAAATTCCAGCAACTGATCAAACTGCCAGCGGGAAGCAATTTCTGAAACGGGAAGGGAAGCAGAAGGAAGATCAGGATATGCAACACTGAACCAGTCCTGCCACTGGGCAATGGGTTCCTGATCGGAATCTGGTTCAACGGCATCAGGAAACCAGTTTTTCAACAAACCGGTGGCCAGAGACTGTTCTTCCGTACCCAGCTTCAGACCAGCAATGATGACTCTCCGAACCTCATTAGGATCCTCTACTAGCGTGTCTATCTTCTGTAAAGAGCTCAAAGCCAAGCGAAGCGTATCACCGGTTAAAAATTCAAGGCTCTCCAGAAAAATCGCCTGATCCATACTTTCAACCGGCTCAGCTAACGCCACAATGATGGCCGGTCTGAGATCGGGGTCGCTCTTAAATCGATTGCGCAGACGGTCTCGAGTCTGGTTTGTACTTACCTTGCCCAGTGCAGCAACCACCACCTTGGCAAGATCGGATTGGGCATTCGTACGGTCACCTACGGCATCAAGTGCCTGGTCCAAGTCTAACAGTCCATTCACCATATCCACTGCTTGGGACGATTCAAACGATTCCACTAACAAACCAGCTGGCATCGGCAGTGACACACCATCCGCCAGTAACGCAAGCTGACTTCCACGGTCCAATTGTTGGAGAAAATCCCGTGTAAAATTTCTGATATAACGTGAAAAGCTGTACCCCCCTTCCCATTGGACGGACTTATTGAACCATCGCAGCAGTAGATGCTTGCTTTCACGATTCCATCCATCCGGAATATACAGCAGGCACAGGGCAAGATGGACCTGTTCCTTTCTTGATTCCGATTCTCCTAGCAGTCGTATTAATTTGGGCACCGCTTTACCCTCACTTAACATCGCCAACGTACGGGCCAGCTCACGGTTTATGCTCGAATCTCCAGAAGAGAGATGACGTAACAACAACGCACGAATGCCATCCCAGTCGGATCCTGTTCTGGAAGAATCCTGTAAACCACTAAGTTGAATTGTCCTTACAAGATCCAGATAACCTTCGTGCGACGGTGTCACCTGCTCCAGCAACTGTCGTTGCGATACAATGATGCGTCCAAGCGTGCTGGTATCAGGTTGGAGCGTCAACAATGCCAACATTCCGGATGTGGACACATGAAGATCATTTGAATTCAATACTTGAACTATCCACAGATAAACTGGACTTTTTTCAAGAACCCGGCGTGCTGCAAAACGCACAAATCGATCGTTATCACTCAAAAGCGGTATGATGTTGCTGGGATCAACGGGCATTTGACTTCTAATTATTGACTCACATGCCCTTCTGCGAACAAGCGGGTCGACATCCATAAGAAACTTCGCGACCATTCGGTACCCGGCACGAGAAGGCACAATTCCAGCCAAGGTTGCAATCTGTGCACGCAGCTCTCCCGATGGATCCTTTGCTATTTTCTTCAGTTGGCGTTCAGAAACAGATTCACCGTTTTCCTGCAATAACTGAAGTGCGCGTACACGTGACCGGGCATCTTGGTTTGAATCCGCTGCCAGCTTACCGAGTTGTACACTCCATGTATCACCTGCCTGGGCACGCAAATGTTTCAGTTGATGCCTTCCCCATGCTGATTCCGGCTGGGGTTGCTGAATGGCTGATTTCACAATACCTGCCCCCTCAGCCACTTCCGTATTCGATTGGTGAATAATTCGAAATACGCCACCTTCCGTTGAGCGGCCACCACAGGAAAAATACAGTGCGCCATCAGGACCTACCTCGACATCCGTTACATTCAAAGGATTTCCGGTCGCAAACACTTCTGCATCACCCTTCCATGTCGCTCCTTGACGTTTCAGATGCACTGCCAGAATTTCACCCTGTGCCCAATCACTGATAAAAAAAGCGTCCGAATATTTACTCGGAAATTGATTGTGATGATAAAAGACAACACCCGTAGGTGACCCACGCCCAATATTTGCAGCAGCCGGCAAACTATCAAAATAGTATGAAGGCCATTTAGCAGAGCCACTGCGCCAACCAAACTCAGCCCCCGCAGTAACGTGATTGACACGAACGGGACGATACCAAGGAAGTCCCACATCGTATTCCATATCACTATCAAAGGTGAATAATTCCCCAAACGTATTGAAAGCGATGTCAAATTGGTTACGAAATCCACCTGCGACACGATACCATTTTCGGTTCTTATCATTCCGACTTAGTCGTATTACGGTACCTCCTGGAACTTTCACTCCAATGGCATGACCTCCCGCATCTTCATATCGAGGCCTTAAGGCATCCCCTTCGTAGAAATGAGAAAATGCAGATGTCGATTCTACCGCCGATGCAACATGGGCATGATTTCCCAGTGCCCAGTAAAGCCAACCATCGGGTCCCAGTAAAATAGCATGGGGACCATGTTCACCTATGCCACCATCGGTTTTCCCGAGTGTTTCGATCTCGTCCATAACCCCGTCTTCGTCACCATCCTTGAGCCGATAAAGTCCGGTCTGTTCTGGACCAACACCGACCGCGTATAGCATTCCATCCAACGCAAGCAGTCCGTGACAATTCGATATCTGCGGGGCAATATCCACTACGGTATCCATCAGACCATCTGAATCGGCATCATCCAATCGGTATATGGATTTTCCTTCGCGGGAAATTAGAATCCTTCCCTTTTCATCAAATGTCATGTTCACCACAGATCCAGTCAATTCGGCTGAGGCAACTTTTTCAACAACAAACCCCTGAGGTACTTGAAAGCGACTGTTTATCCCGGATTGCCACTCCAATTGAGCGGATGGGATGTCTTCGTCAAGTACACGTACTGACTTCCAATGACTGTCATCAAAATCCAGTGTGTTCCATCCTTCTTCCTCCGACTCTTGAGAAACCCATGATGCATCGCTTCGAATGGCAGTCTGTGTACCGCCACGTTGGGTCACAAGAATGCGAACCAGTAATCCAGAAGTACCTTTCTTATTGCCAGCCTTAACCGAAATCACATTATTACCGACCCGCACACGACGTGTGATCTCAAATGCTTCGACGCTAGAAACCCTGTTATCACTACCCACTAAATCCCCATTCACATAAACCTCATAATGATCATCGCCCGTCACATCAAGGATGACCTTTTGAGGTCTTCTCAATTCGAAACCTTTACGGAAAAAGCGAATTCCGACGGACTCTTGATCCTTATCAGGCTCGTTGTGCCATATCCAGTCTGCAATTCGTCCCTGACGTGGTTCTTCCTGAAAACCTGCTGCTGCCCGATGCTGTTGATTCGATCCAAAAGACGAAAAAAAACAGCTGACAGCAAGGGCACACAAGAGTATTCCCCCGTATTTCACGCTAGAGACTTTATCATCGATTAAAGCCATTCCCTTTTTCCTCTCTCACAAACGACAGCATGCGCTGAGATTACCGATATCCACTGAAAGACCCACCCGTCACAAGCGGACATCTTTACGTCGAACGATTAAGATTCTAACATTGTGAACTATCAGGGCTGAACTTTTTTTCATAATTGACCGATGAAGTAGGTCTGCCACGGGAACCCATTAGAGGAGCCGCAAGGAAAACTGCACTATGAGTGAAGATTCAAAGAAGATTCGTATTGAGAAACAAGATAATGTCGTGATTTTTCTTCCGGAAGGAAATGTCGGATCACTAAGCCTTACGGAAGACCAGCAGGTTGTAATGGATCGCATGACAGCCGCGATTTCGGAAATGGAAATCCCTAAAATAATCATCGACATGAGTGAGTTAACCTTTGCAGACAGCACTTTTTTGTCTGTCATGGTTTTCATATGGAAACGAATTACCGAAAAAGGCGGCCAAATGGTTCTGGCTGCTGTTCCTGACGAAATTGCTCAGATTCTAAGTTGTACAAAACTTGACCAAGTTTGGACCTCCTATTCTGAACGGCAGGAAGCGATGACTGCCCTGCAAACCTCGTAATGATTTTCCAGGCCAGAAGCAATTCATCCCTGATAAGGAAACGGGGTTTGTGAAAAAGAGTCGTTGAGTCAATTTGACCCTTGTTCGGGTAAACAGAACTCTCATGTCTTCGAAAACCGAGAATCAGAACTCGTTTGAATGGGAGCAGTGGTACGGAGCCGAACTTGTTCTGGATACTTCTAGCCCGTACGTCATACTGGGAACTCTAGCAGGTTTCACTCCCTGTTTTCTGCTGCTAGAAAATGCAGATGTCCACGATTTGCGGGACAGCCAGACAACCCGTGAGCAATACGTCGTTGACAGTCGCCGACACGGAATTCGTATCAACCGCAAATGCGTGTACGTAGCCACGCGTGAAGTTGTCAGTGTCTCACGCCTGAAGGATATTCTTTCAGATTGATTATATTGCTTCCCCTTGTTCCAAATTATTCGATGTACAACACCCATAGGGTTCATCAAACACGATGACCGAAAACCGTCCCAAAAACGACGTTGCTCCTCCATCACGTGTGGCAATGGTAACCGGTGGTGGTTCCGGAATCGGGAAGGCCACCTGTAAACAGCTAGCTCTGAGTCAATTAACCGTTGCGGTTTCTGATATTAATATTTCCGCGGCTACTCAGGTGGCACAAGAAATCCGTGATTCCGGAGGAATCGCACATGCCTACCAGGTCGACGTATCCAAGATAGACAATATTCAACAAGCCATCAGCAATATTCAAAAACAACTTGGAACTATCACGGTACTGGTTAACAATGCAGGGATCGGGGATGATTTTCCTGACGGACAATTGATAAAATTTCATCGTATTTATGCGCAGCGATTTCATGAATGGAAGACCCAACAAGAGTCCTTGGAACTGACTCCGGTTATCAGTGAATCCCGTTGGCAGCGTATGCTTGACGTTAATCTTTCCAGTGTTTTCTATTGCTGTCGCGCCGTACTTCCCGGGATGCAGCAAAACAAATGGGGGCGAATAATCAACGTCAGTTCGGTGGCAGCAATAATCGGGTCACTCGGATCACCGCACTATGCGGCATCCAAAGCCGGAATCCTCGGACTCACACGGGCTCTGGCCCTGGAAACGGCACCGGCGGGAATCACGGTAAACGCTATCTGCCCTGGTCTGATCGATACGGCGATGGGTCCCTTGCTCCCCCCGGAAGCCATTCAGTGGTTTCTTGATCGGGTCCCCATGCATCGATGGGGCCAACCCGAAGAAGTTGCCAGCGTGATTCGTTTCTTTGCATCTGAGGAATCCTCCTATGTCACAGGGCAAACCTTGAGTGTGGATGGTGGCGGTGTCGTGTGATCTGACCTTCTATATGGCAGCGAAATAATGACCCACTATTTTTCCAAGCAACGCATCATCGCTGGACCAGGATTTAATCGATGGCTGGTTCCTCCAGCCTCGATCGCCATTCATTTGTGTATTGGATCCGTATACGCCTGGAGTCTCTTCAATACTCCTCTTACCCGTGTTTTCGGAGTGGTCGGAAGCGCGGCAGATGACTGGTCACTACAACAGGTCGTGTGGATTTTTACCGTTGCCATTGTCTTTCTGGGTCTCGCAGCTGCTTTTGCGGGAAAATGGCTGGAACGTGCTGGCCCACGATTAGTAGGAAGTGTTGCGGCTTGTTGCTGGGGCGGTGGTTTTTTGATAGGTGGCTTAGGAATCCTGCTCCATCAATTGTGGTTGGTATACCTGGGTTACGGTGCCTTGGGTGGTTGCGGGTTAGGGCTGGGTTACGTATCACCGGTAAGTACTTTGATTCGCTGGTTCCCGGATCGACGTGGAATGGCAGCTGGCTTGGCTATCATGGGCTTCGGAGGAGGTGCCATCATTGGAGCTCCTCTTAAGGAATGGCTCTTACGTTACTTTACGCAACTCCCGCAGTTTCTAGGCACACCCGACCAGCTGGAACTTATCACGGAAAACGGACGTCGCCTGGCCAACGTAAACGGAAGTCTGCAGGAAGTTCTCGTGATCGGTACCAGGGAAGCAAGCTCAGGTATTAAACACGGAATTTATTTGGTTGATTCGGGAACAACGGGTGTCGCCGAAACCTTTTTCGTTCTCGGGATTGTTTACTTCCTTATCATGATGGTAGCCGCCTTTTCCTATCGTATTCCAGCTGACAACTGGACCCCACCGGGAAACCAAATACCGGAAAAACCGATGGTCAGTCGCCATCATGTTGAAATTGACCAGGCCATGAAAACACCTCAGTTTTATCTGGTATGGATCGTTCTCTGCTTTAATGTCACCGCCGGAATAGGTGTTCTCGGAGTGGCTAAAACAATGATCACCGAGATTTTCGGAACCAATCTCGCAATCTCTCCAAGCTTTGCAGCAACTTATGTTTTGATGATCAGTGTCTTCAATATGATCGGAAGATTTTTCTGGGCCAGCACCTCTGACTATCTTGGGAGAAAAAACACCTACACGATTTTTTTTGTTTCCGGAGTGATCCTTTATCTGTCCATTCCATTTACTGCACAAAGAGTTAGTGGATCCTCGGTTCCGGCTCTTTTACTTGTCTATTTTTATGTAATCACCATGTTGATATTTACGATGTATGGTGGTGGTTTCGCAACTATCCCCGCTTACCTTGCAGATCTGTTTGGAACTCGTTTCGTGGGTGGAATCCATGGACGCCTACTAACCGCATGGAGTACGGCCGGAGTACTCGGTCCTTGGGCTATTACTTCTCTTCGAGAAGCAGCACGAAACAAAGCCCTGGAACAATTGACCCAAAAAATTGATTCCTTTCAATTTCAAGAGACCTTCGGTGCATCAAAAGAACAACTGCAACAACTTATCGATGCCAAGACAGTCACTCTCCCCAAACTCATGGAGATGGTACCGGAAGGGACGCCTGACCCTTCTGCCACGCTATATAACTCAACCATGTTCTTAATGGCCATACTCTTGGCCATTGCTCTGGTTGCGAATCTGTTTATTCAACCCGTCCACCCCAGGCATCACATCGACGAAAGCTGAGAGGCGTAGTCATTACCTGCGTGTTTGGGACATATCGTCGCATTCTCAATTCGATTGCTCCACCAGAAAAGCTCACTTTCCTAGTTCGCGATTTGCTTCCCAGATTTCAAAATGATAGTGTCGAAGACTGGCTAGAACAGGCACCTTCCCCGACAGTTCAGCTGGTCGCCACTGATGGTAAAGCCCACGTAACGGATGTTCTGACAAGTGCGTCACCGGCCGTTCTGAAACATACAGAATGCGATTCATACCAGCGGAATAAAGTCGACCAAGCAACTGCCTGTCTGAAGCCGTTTTCGTCTCTCTGTAAACGGTCGTCGTATCCCAGACAGCCGCGGCCTGTTGAGCGAAGAATCGGTGCCCCACCCATATCACATCCACTTCCTGATCCTGCACAAAACGAAGGGTCGGAAGCTCGATCTGTTGTTTGGTATACCGGAGCCGATCGCTTCCACGAATTCCTGTAACCATACTGTGCAATCCGGAAATTATCAGCAGACTACAAAACAGCGCCCGCCTCCATTTTTTTGATCTTAAGCCCATCACAGCAGACCCAATCAGTACCGGCGGTATCGCTGGAAGTAGATAACGTGGACCTAATTGTGCACCACCAGAATTAGGCGCAACCATACAGGCAATCCCTACAAATCCCCACGTAATCAACGTCAACTGTCCTAACCCCCAACAATCATGGGAAGATGTGTCAAACGCGCGAAGCAACCCTAATAAACCAATCATGGCCGCAACCAGAAACACCGAAAAATCAGGAATCAGCCCACCCTCATTGTTGTTCACCGAATCGCGGATCAACATCTGCTGGATAATCGCGATACGGTTTCGATCAACACCGCCCGAACCAGGCTGAAAGTGCTGTTCTAACAATCCTAGAAAATGCCCAAAACAGAGGGTGTTAAAGATAGCCAGAAATCCGATCGGAATCGCTAATCCCATCGCAAATCGCATCAATTTATGCAACGTTTCCGGTCGCTGATAACACTCGCTGAAAAGAGCAATGGGCAAAAGCGCAATAAAGATAGTACATTCGTGCCGAATAACGCAGGCTGCTGCAAGACAGATCCCTGCACTCACATCGGTCAATCGTGTTCCTTTGCTGCGAATTCGAATCAACCATCCCAAGCCCACCATAACTCCTGCAGTCGCAGGGGCGTGGCCCCAGAATGTAGCCGAGTAAAATGCCAAAGGAGTAGCAAAAGCAACCAGCGCTGCGATACCTGCACCAGCAACAGCAGAAGCTCCGAGATCGCAAGCCATTCTCTGGGACCACCAGACCGTGATCAACCCTGAGATCAGAGGAATGACATACAGACCTTTTAGCCCAAATGCCCAGTAAAACGGAACGGTAAGTATTGCAAAATAAGGCGGGAACGTTGAATACCACTGCTTCCCAATCAAAGTAGCATAAGGTTCCACCAGCGGAAAATGCAGTCCATCAGGGTCATAATCCTTTCCCCTGTAAGGTAACGCCATCGAGGCCCCGTTACTTTCGAGGAAACCCTGTACCTGCAATAATTGAATTCCAGCATCACCGGACCAAAAAGTGTCCTCAGGACAAAGTACCAGTGCAAGGGTGCCAAAATAGCCCGCGCTGACCAATAGTACCAACCATGCGGCAAACCGTTTATGGTTTATTGGATAAGAGTGCCGGGCTGAAAAAATATTTTCCATCTTTTCGATTCTGGATGAAATCTTAGTACCTTTACCTTATAAGATACCCAAACTTACTGCTCCTCCCTAATCAATCACAGCCTGTTATGACTGCAAATTCTGCCAGGCGATGGCACATTCACCCCCATGACAGCGATTCCATCGCTTCATTCGCACGTTCCATTAATGTTCCACCTTTGGTGGCAGTCCTGCTTAGCGTACGGGGACTTGACCACCCAGATGCAGCAAGAATATTCCTGGACGCACCCTTAAAGGGCATGCATGATCCCAGCCTGCTCCCAGGCGCAGAAGAAGCTGCTGATCGCATCCTCCATGCGATTCAACATAAGAAAAATATTGTTATCTATGGTGATTACGATGCGGATGGAGTCTGTGGAACCAGCCTCCTCTGGCATGCCCTGCGTTTAGCGGGAGCAGATGTCCATTACTATGTTCCACATCGTCTTGAAGAAGGTTATGGGCTGAATCCTGATGCACTGCGCCAACTGGCAGAGGACAAAACCGATCTGATAATCACAGTCGACTGTGGAATAGCAAGTGTACGAGAAGCCGAGCTGGCCAAAGAGCTCGGATTGGAGCTTATTGTGACGGACCATCACAATTTTGCCTCCGAACTTCCCCAAGCCTCTACCCTGGTGCATCCTCGATTGCCTAACAGTGCGTACCCCTTTCCCGAACCGAGTGGTTCCGGAGTCGCATTCAAACTGGCGTGGGCCCTCGGACAAAGGATGAGCACAACCAGAAAAGTATCTGATGCCATGCGTGAATTTCTACTCGGTGCCATGGCACTGGCGGCACTGGGTACGGTCGCCGATGTCGTTCCCCTGGTTGACGAAAATCGTATTCTCGTCCGACACGGACTGCGTAGTCTGCAAAGCCATTCCAACCCTGGTCTTCAAGCGCTATTAAAAGTTACGGATATCTCCAAAAAGCCGTCACTCACATCTGAAGACATCGGGTTCACTCTCGCTCCGAGAATCAACGCCGTGGGCCGTTTAGGACAAGCAAAACTAGCCGTAGAACTTTTCACATCCGCTTCTGCTCAACGAGCCAAACAGCTAGCTGAACACCTCCATGAACAAAACAGGCTTCGACAACAAGTGGAACGACGGATTAGCCAGCAGGCGCGTAAGCTGGCTGAACCCTACCTGGAAAACAATGATCCTGCCCTCGTCTTGTGCAGTGCTGACTGGCATGCTGGAGTGATCGGGATCGTCGCCAGCCGGTTAGTAGACCGGTGTCATCGACCTGTCATTCTCCTTTCAACGGCTTCCGGAACTCTGGCACAGGGTTCCGGAAGATCCATTGAGGGACTTGACTTACACGCTTCCCTCAAGTCATGTCACGACCTTTTGGAAACTTACGGTGGACATGCTGCGGCGGCAGGTCTGAAGCTGAAACCGGAAAACATCCCATCGTTTAGAGAACAGTTTTGTGCTGATGTTCAGCAACGCCTGTCGTCAAACCCGGTTGAGTCTCAATTGAATATTGATGCCGAAATTCCCCTCAATCTTCTCACATTTCAAGCCGTCAAAGAGATGGAATCACTGGCGCCTTTTGGAGCAGGTAATCCCCGACCGCTACTGGCTGCCAGCGACGTAGAATTAATCGCCCCCCCAAAGGTGATTGGAAAATCGGGCCAGCACCTCAGTCTCCAGCTCAGTCAAAACAATGCTAAATTGCGTGCGGTTGCCTTTGGAAAGGCTGACCAATTCGAATCCCTGAAAAACATATGGACACAGGGGTCCTGCCCAACACGCTTGTCTATCGCATTTTCTCCCTTGATCAATACTTTTGCTGGACGTACACAGGTCGAAATTCAGGTGAAGGACTGGCGCCTTGAATCAAAGAATTGACAGGAGCATGCAATCGATCTATCTCAGCCAGAAAGCAACTTCTTGGTTTACAAGGCCGTTTAAGTTCCCGCAGCCTTTTTATCGATTATCTTTCTGACTTTAGTAGGGAATCAAATCAGGGACGAAAATCAAAATCTGTCCCTACAATGGGAACCCCTGTCAATTGTGACACTTCAATAGATAACGCGCGCAAGTCTTCTGGTTCCATATTACGCACGCTGGACTTCCCACATGCACGGGCAAGCATGGTCACCTCGATTGTGATACTTTTAGCTACATTGGCAACACGGGTCATTACTTCAGAAGTATCTAAGCGCTTCTTAATTTTCTCCAAAAGACCTGCCTCGTCACCAATGACAACCAATTTAAATCCCATACCTATTACCGACGCGACTCCCAGTGTAACTGCACTGGCGCCGAGACATATCGCCTTACCCGCGTCCGCTCCACAACGAATTCCTCCGCGGAAAATAACAGGAATAATCTCCTCTTTTCGATGCTTACGTAACTGCTCGACTGTATCCGTCAGTGCTCCCATATCTGGTGGACCTTCCAGTTCTGGGAAAATAGCGCTGGAACGCGAATTTTCGGTCCACTGGGCATCTACCACGTAGAAATCCGGTTCACAACTAATCGTCTCATCAATCACCGTACGGGCATGACAGGCCGGAACAACAATCCCTACAGGAATAAGATCTCGGGTCTCTTTACGAATCCGTTCCATGACAGGAGCGATGTTGTCATGGGATATTTCGTGAGCCGATGGTGCGTACATTTCAATCGCCGAAGCGTGAGATAGATCCCATTGCTGTTTGCGATGTGTCACATCGAGCGCGACCATCTGTTGAACGGATGGCTGAGCCCCAGACCAATCCGGTTCAACAACAATTGCACTTTGTATGGATTCCGATGCTGCCATTACTCCGTGAAACAATGTTTCTGGAATACGACTATAGTCGACCCCGCCAAATATGACTGGTCCCTCCAATCTCAGGGGTTTGGGACGCATCGAACCAATTTCCACTCGTGAGTCACAACGTTCCCTATAGGGGTCGATTACAAGGCGGGTTAGATTAGCAGAAAGAAAAACCAGCGCATCCCACGTCGCGGCCTCCGGGATTTTCTGAGCATCTCGCTCCGCTTGTAATTTGGCAGCTACAAACTGACCAACACTTTCCTCCGACATGGCACCTTCTCGAGCCATGTGATAAATCATGTCCACGACTTCAGGACTATAGGTACTGCTTTTCCCTGCTGCATGTTTATAGCGACGTGCAATCTCGTCATTACTCTTTCCAAGAGGCAATCCTATTTCATGAAGCCGAGGAGAGAGCGTGGCGCCATCACGTTGTTTCGAGGATTCAAGACGATCAGACAAACGGCCCTACTCCAAAACCGGGGAACTGAGGGACTGGTTAATATAATCCGGATCATAAATCACATTTGTACCAAGCATTGGAATACCCGTAATGGCAGATGCATCCGGGGTGATGGCCCGTAAGTCTTCCCGTGTAAGATCGTGACAATCATCTTTTCCCAGTGCAAATGTGATAGCCGCAATTTCCCGAACCATGTTCTGGAGAAAGGTCGCGACCCATTGGGCATTGCGATCGATTTCATAGCGTGCTTCCAGATCTGGTTTATGGGTGGTGATACCAGTCGGACATTTGTTGGAATGACATTGGATACAAGCGATACAGGTTCCCGCAATAATTGCTGCCGTACCAATCGCAACACCATCCGCACCGAGGGCCAATGCCTTAGCGGCATCAACACCGTCCTTGATTCCTCCCATTAACATCAGGCTGATGTCTTCCCGACGCCTCATTTCCAGTACGCCGTCGATCGCCGAAGTAATGGCGGCGAGGGAGGGAATCCCTATATTTTCCAATACAACTTCCGGTGCAGCACCAGTTCCTCCCTGCAAGCCATCAATGGCAACCATATCAACCTGATCTTTAACAGCAATCTTTATGTCATGGCGCATGTGACCTGCGCCTATCTTGAGGCTAATCGGAATCTGCCAATCCGTGGCTACTCGAAGTTCTTCAATCTTGATCACCAGATCATCTGCACCAAGGATGTCAGGATGTCGGGAAGGCGATCGCAAATCAATCCCTTTGGGTATTTGACGAATTCGGGCCAACTCATCGGTTACTTTTGACGCCATCAATTGACCACCCAATCCGGGCTTTGCTCCTTGTGAAATATAAAATTCCACAGCATCTGCACGTCTCAGATCGTGAATTGAAAATCCGTAACGGCCAGGAGTTATCTGATAAATTAGATATTTTGCAGCATCCCGTTCTTCGGGTAACATCCCTCCCTCACCCGTGTTGGTAGAAGTTCCCATTAATGCCGCCCCCCGAGCCATCGCGACTTTACAACTCTTCGACAATGCTCCATAACTCATCGCGGATATCGAAACAGGTATATCATTGACAATGGGTCGTTGAGCATAACGGGCACCCAACTCTGTGCGCATGTTGACACGATGTTCTACAGGGCCTACTTTGTGAAGCGATTGTGGATCGAATGCAAAAGTAAGGTCATCAAAGGACGGCAAACGTCTGAATGCCCCATAACCGCGCACACGATAGCGACCGATATCGCTTTTTACACGAATATCTTTAATGGTTTCCTTGTCCCAGTAATCGTTTATCTTAGTCAAAGTCTTAGTCCGCATCGAAATTCATTACATCACGATTTCCATCGACAACCGCATCTTGTGCTTTTTTCTCAGCACCCGCACCAAACAGAAGCTCACCACTCTCATATTCCGCGTACCGCAGCGCGCGCTGATCTGAAATGATTTTCTGAAATCCTCCAGAGTATGTCACCTCATGTTGCTCGAGAATCCGAGCCAAGCGTTCATCATCCTCACCTCTCATCTCTGTGATAACCGCATCTTCGCCCAGGCTTTCAATTTTTCCGGCAACATATATTTCACCATCCATTATAAACTCTCCGAGTGCTTCGCGAGCATCTCCCAAGATAATAATGGTACCTCCCATCATCATGGAACCCGCACGATATCCTGCATTTCCAAGACAGAGTAGCGTACCTCCCTTCATTACCTGACCGGCACGACTTCCGATATTGCCTCTCACCAAGACATCCCCACTGCGCATTGCTACGCCACAAACAGCACCTGCGTTTCCGTCTACTGACAGAAGGCCATTCATGAGATTATCACCAAATCCCCATCCTACATTACCAGACACATTCAGTACCGGACCATCACACAAACCCGCGCAGAAATAACCTGCACTGCCTTGAATCGTTACCGATACCGCTGTCGTCAAGCCCACAACCAGATTATGTCGCGCGTCGGGATTAAGCAGCACGATTCTATCTGTCTGTTCTGCAGTTTCCCGCAGATGACTGTTCAATTCACGACAGCTGAAGTGGTTGACATCGATTTCGACCATGTATAACTGGTTCCCGGATAAGGCTCGTAGGTATCTATCTTTTGATCACCAAATAAACGCTGCAGTGCCACTTCTTCCGATGCCACAGCAACCAGTTGATCCGTTTCACAAACAACCATTGGTTTGGCTCCGATAGGGTCCTTCGCAAACCCCATACCTTCAGAAGTGCTGACGAGAAATGAAAACGTTCCATCCAATTCACGTAGTGACTGTTGAAGCGACTCCTCCATAGAAAGTCCGGCATCCATTTTATCGGCCAGATATACGGCGATTACTTCTGAGTCATTGTCGGTACGAAATCGGTAACCACGCTGTTCAAGTCGACGACGCGTCTTGTAATAGTTGGTAATTTGGCCATTGTGAACAATGGCCACATCTTTGAATCCATAGGCCCAGAATGGATGTGCAGAAGAGGGATCGACATCACTCTCTGTAGCCAGTCGGACATGGCCAATTCCGTGATACCCGTGAAACTCAGATGCCTTAAATCTCTGTTCGATATCATCTGCGGTTCCCTCATCCTTCACGATTTCCAAACTGTGACCAGCAGAGAATATTTCCACACCTGGTATCTCTTCAACGGCATAACTAAGTGACTGGATATCTCCGTCAAAAACGCCAGCAACTTTCATTTGTGCATACTCAGACCAAAGCGAGCGTACCAAAAAATCACGTTTTTTGAGCACCTCCTGTAACTGGGTTTTTCGATCATCCCAACTAGACTCATCACCACAACGATCGGCGTCTAAGAAGACACGCAGTACCAGATCCTGACTGACCTGAGGACCATAGAGTGCAAGTCCAGTACTGTCTGGACCACGATGTTGACATCCTCGAAGCATGTCTAGCAGGGATTCGCCTATCGCTCCCGGCTGGCGAAAAATGACTCCGGCCACGCCACACATGATAATTACTCCTTTTCCCAAGCCGTTACTTACCAGTTCAGGATACGGATTTCGTCTCCATATTAAGCTGTCAATACATGCATCCTATTCCGATATGATGCAAACCTTATCCGCAAAATTCAATGCACTCTCATTTTCCGCGTAATAACAATTTAAAACATTTTCAAACACAAACATATAATGAATGATTATACTGATCGGCATGGCGCGATGGCCCCCCGAAAAAAGAGTGACTTTAATTACCTACTTTATGGTATTTATGGTCCTCCCATTCCTTTGCTGGCTAGCAGTCAACTGGATAAGAAGCTCCCAATAAAAATCTTAAGTACCTTATATTTAAATGACTTACACATATTATCAAGGACTTTTCAAAAGAAAGAAAACACAGGATCTGAACCTTTCTAATCAAAAATGCGTAACATACAGAGAATTTACACTATATAGGGGATGCGCATGAGGAACAGCTTGACTAGGGATTCCTATCCCAAACAAAAACGGCAGGAAGTTTTTCAGGCACTGGTGGTCCTTCAGGATGATGGTATGTCTTGGAAAGATTCACGCTACGCAATATGCAAGCGCTTTTCCATTACCAGTGCGGCGCTTCTGGACATCGAACGCGAAGGGATCAATGATGATTGGCCTCCTCTGCATGTCGCTTAGAAACTTGCAGATTAAGCTTTCGGCCTGTACCTCCTTCGTCACCCCTTTATGTACATCTGCCGCCTTTCGTGGGACGTACAACAAGCAACTTTCTGGAATGCAACACGGCATGCTCCCAGCAGCGTAAAAGGACAGAAATGGCGACATTTGCTGTGATTCTTCCCGCGGCAGGTCAATCGAGCCGTTTTCAGTATAAGAACAAGAAAAAACCTTTTGTCGACCTTAGTGGTCGGGCGGTATGGATCCGGTCAGCCGAAGTATTCGCCAACCGCAAAGACGTCATTCAAACCCTGGTTGTAATTTCTCCAGATGACCGTGAATTCTTTCTGGACAAGTTCGGACCCACCCTCGCATTCATGGGCATTCAAGTGGTACAAGGTGGTAAAGAACGCTATAGCTCTATTGAAAATGCCTTAAGTGAAGTACGATCAGAAGCAGATCATATTGCTATTCACGATGCTGTCCGCCCCTGCATTGCCAACGAGTGGATTGATCTCGTCTTCACTGAGGCGACCAAAACAGGTGCCGCTATTTTAGGTATTCCTGTTCATGACACCCTAAAACGGGGCAATGAAAAAAACCAGATCACGGAAACCGTTTCCAGGGAGCAGCTCTGGGCGGCCCAGACACCGCAGGTATTCCGCAAAGACCTGTTGGTGAAAGCCTACCAAAACCGAGGTACTCTTCCTGTAACCGATGACGCTCAGTTAATGGAGTCGATGGGGCATGACGTCAGTCTGGTCCGCGGTTCACCACTCAACTTGAAAATTACTACTGCAGAAGATCTCAAGCTGGCCGAAGCCGCACTGAAAGTGCTGCCCCGTCCTCAAACAAACAGACCGCTTCATCCTTTTGCTGATGACCAATCCGGAAATGATCTTTTTCGCTAATCCTGACACCCCATCCTAATCCCATCAATTAACTTTATTGCAAACTAACCCTGACACCACCGTAACGCTTCCCTTGCTGTTTATCGAAACAACTATCTGTACAACAATGCCATGCGAATCCTCGCCATAGAAACTTCTGTCTTTCCAGGAGAGATTGCACTTGCCGAAGATGATCATGTTCTTGTCGAGGCTTCCATAGATCCGAAGCTACGTCAAACCCAGGCTTTGGTGCCACATATCGCCAACATACTCGCTCTGCAGAACTGGAAACCAGAACAAATCGAGTTGATTGCCGTGAGCATTGGACCTGGGTCCTTTACCGGACTTCGCGTAGGTGTTACGTGCGCAAAAACCTTCGCTTATTCCGTTGGGGCAAAAGTCATCCAAGTAGAAACTCTGGAGGCTATTGCCGAAAACTGTCCCAATGAAGAAATGTGTATCAGTGTCGCAGCTGACGCACAACAACAGAACGTGTACCGAACAGAATTTCGGAGAAATCAGAATTCCGGCGCTTTGCACGAAGCTCTTCCCCTTGAAATCATCAGCTACCAGGACTGGTTTTCAGAACTGAGCCATAAAACACTCGCTACCGGCCCGATGTTAAACAAACTCTCCGAAAAGATCCCAGAAGAATGTCGGATTGCCTCACCTCAACTACAAAACCCACATGCCGGGATCATTGCACGTTTGGGATGGCGTAACTACGCGCATCAAGGCGCCTCTGACCTCTGGAGTTTGGAACCCCGGTATTATCGAAAAAGCGCAGCTGAAGAGAACTGGAAGGCGAGGAACCCAAACTGACTGTCTTCTTACAGAAGCACTCCGTTGCCTGATCCCCGTATCCGGCAATCTGAATGACCAGGCGGTTCTCAACTCATCTCTTTGTCAGACAGAAAAGATCTCATTTACCGGCTTCGCTGCGGCGACCTGAACTGCTTTTTGTTCTGGACCGGGTAACTGAGCTGAAGGATTGATTCCGATCGCATGATAGATGCTGGCAGCTATCTCAGATGGATGAATGGGCCGATCTTTCGGTGCCGCTGCATTTTTATCGCTTGCTCCTATTACCTGACCGCCCTGAACACCTCCACCGGCAAACAATACCGACCAGACCTGCGTCCAGTGGTCTCGCCCTCCGCGACTGTTCACTTTGTATGTCCGGCCAAATTCACCCATGGCCACAACCAGCGTGTCTTCTAGCAATCCACGTGAATCGAGGTCAGATATAAGGGCGGTGTAGGCCTGATCAAACATCGGGGAAAGGGTCTGTTTGTAATCCTCAAGTGTCACACCAAGTGAGCCACCGTTCGCATGACAGTCCCAAGTAACACGATTAAAAACCGTGTCGAACATGTTGACCGTGACTAAGCGGACCCCTGATTGCACAAGACGACGAGCCAGCAGACAACTTTGCCCAAATGTACCTCGTCCATAACGGTTGCGTACAGCCTCATTTTCCATGTGAAACTGGAACGCCTTTTTGGCTCCTCTGGACAAAATACGATTCCAAGCGGGATGCTCGGATGTATTAACTACCTGCTCATCCACTCTCTGATCCAAACTGTCGATCGCTTCGGATAATTTCCCGTTCAACTCCAACCGGGAACCCTCCAAAATGGGAAATGACGAAGGATGACATCTCTGTAAGTCGTCATAATAAAGAGGGGCGAATTGCTGTCCAAGGTAACCGGCACCCTGACCGTGTGAAATACTTACCCCCGTATTTCCTATTCGTTTGGGAACGACAACGTAAGGTGGCATCCCATAACGGGCCCCTTTAAGCATAGCGACCATCGATCCATAATGAGGATACTCCGCACCCTGGCGAAACAAAGTACCCGTCTGCATCATTTGATGGCCGGTTTCATGAATCGGAGATTCATCGTGGTAGACCGATCGGAGAATAGCATACTTATCTGCCATGCGTGCCATGCGCGGAAAATATTCATTAATTTCCACCCCGGGAACATTGGTCCGGATCGCGCCGAACGGACCTCGTATTTCGGATGGGGCGTCGGGTTTCGGGTCCCATGTTTCCAGTTGACTCGGCCCACCTACCATGAAAAGCAGAATACAATTCTTTTCCCGATTTCCCGAAGCGGATGCCTTTTGGAGGGCTAGTAACTCGTTCAGAGACAATCCGAGTGACCCTAGTCCCCCGACCTGAATAAAACTCCGGCGTGTCACTCCGTCACAGAATGGAACCCTTGCATTTCCGATATTTAACATGTGACTTCTCTCTCCTCATCCTCGCAATAAAGTCTACACTTTTCGGCGACCGGTACCTTGCTGAGTGCTCTGCCAATACTCACTGGCAGTCGTTCAAACCATATCAAGAACCCCGAAATGGGGAAAGCATTTTCCAGGACTTGTCAGTCTATCCACTAACTCCTAACACTATTGGCAAGGATCAATTACTCCGGTAAATCCTGCCCTTTTGTTTCCGGCAAGAAGACAACCACAACCAACCCCAATAAGAATGTTGTCGCCAGAAGGCTTATCGCCTGTCTGATATCCAGGCCGTCCATTGCTTTAACATATCCGGAGAGAAGCAACATTGGAGCGGCAACGATCCGGCCGACATTAAAACAGAAACTTGCGCCCGTTGCCCTTAAGTGGTTAGGAAAGAGTTCCGGAAAATAAACAGCGTAACCCGCATGCATACATAGCGTAAAAAATCCAAATAGCGGCAAAATAAAAAGAAGCTGTTCATAGGTTTGGGGCAAATAACAGGTTGCCGGCACTACAACAAAGGCCCCCAGATGTCCCAAGATGAATGCCTTTCTCCGTCCAAGCCACGCACATAGTGGCCCAAACGATAATAAACCCACTCCTGCGCCAGCTGTCTGAATAATACCATACGCAAATTTAGCCTTCGAAGTAGCCGCTTCTTCAGATAACCCTTCCGAGATCAACATCCCTTTTGCCAGTGCTTGCGTAGCAACCCCGACGGCCCAAAAACTTGCCAAGCCAACCGCAGCCAATGCCATACCCAGCAATGCATGCTTCCTCCAATGTCGGTCTCCGAACAAGTCAAAGTAGCTTCCAGTTTTTTCATTCTTCTCTGCAGACGCCTTTTTCCAGCCTTCGGGTTCCTTCACGGAAACACGAACCCATACAACTAAAACAGCAGGTATAATCCCAATTAAATATGCCAGTCGCCAATGGGAACCCACAGCAATCCCCACAATCGCAGCCATCCAGGTACCGAACACGCTGGACGCATGAAAAACCCCTGAAGCATGGGTGCGTGCATGTTTAGGGAATACCTCTGCAACCAATGCCGCTGCAACCGCCCATTCACCTCCTACTCCCATAGCTACAAAAAAACGGAGGGTTGCCACCTGCCAAAGTTCCGTCACAAAATAGGTAAGCCCAGCAAAAACCGAATAGGTCAGGATCGTTGCGATCATAATGGGCTGACGTCCATAACGATCAGCCAATGTGCCAAAGAGCAAACCTCCTGCCGTACCTCCTAAGAGAAAGGCGGCCAAAAACCAGTCACCCCATTTTTTCACCGCCGCAGCTTTTACATCAGGATTTTCAACTCCAGAAAGCAAGTCGTTGAGCATCTCACTCCTGGTGATATTGAAGATCTGCCCTTCATAGACGTCAAAAATCCAGCCCGCACAGGCAATTATTAGAATAAGCCACTGGTACCTGGAAATTCCGTGATACCACCGTAACGAATTTTGTGAGCTTATTCCGGACTCAGCCATCTTCATTGGTTCTCGCCTCTCCAGTGAACATTGCTACAGGATTGCCTCGCGGACTCACCTATGAGCACCTAAACCTTCCGTACGGTAACTCGATCTTACCTCAACATCCACATCATCTAACCGCATCAACAAGGCGTCTTCATTTATTCCGGTCTGTCGAGGCAGGATCGATTACATACCTTGTTTAACCAATTCATTGCTCCAACCGATCCTTTAAGTCAACCTTTGCAATTTAAAACCGTACTGTTTGACTAATCCAAACAAGAAAATGAGCTGTTTTTCTTCCGTTTAAATCCAACGGGCTCCTATTTGAAAACAGACGATCGATCGGGCAATACTTCCGTGTTTCCTTCAATCTGAAGAACTCCGGAACGTTCCGGGATAGCCTCCATGGAACAAAAGGTCATCCCCCCCATGTCCCGTAAAAACAGAATCCATTATCCATGCCCATCGATATCTTAACGGAACAATCGGCCACTCAATCCGTACTACAGTTATAATCCTTATAAATAACCGCCGGGAATTATCCACATTGTTCTCCTGCCCAAAAAAGGGAAGCTATACTGAAATAGGAAGGATGGGAGGAATGAGTTGTTTTTTTCGGATACCCGTCTCCTGCCTCCGTCCTGGCACATGGAATAAAGAAGTGGATCGTAAAAATAATAATTTTCACGGAAAAATCAGCACAAAACCTAGCGTTTAAGGTGTAACTTTTTTACATTTTAGATCCGTTGACTGAAACAATGTGGAGACTGAATCATGGAAGTGAGGTTGGTGGTTTTGGAGGGAAATTCAAAAGGGCGCACAATCCCTCTTCCCTCTACGCAATTTATTATTGGACGGGCACTTGACTGTCATTTGAGACCTCATAGTTCCCGAGTAAGTAAACACCATTGTGCTATTGGAAGATCCGCTCGAAATATTGTGGTGCGGGATCTGAAAAGCCGTAACGGCACTTTCATTAACGAAGAACGTATCGCCGGTTCGGCACGCGTAAATGATGGCGATGTACTCACTATCGGCCCTTTGTCATTTGAGTTTTCCATTAACCTGGAATCCGGAGACGAAGATGTACAGGCTATTCGCCAGGATCATGTTCGCTGGTTGATGCAATCTGAAAACCCGTTCGACAAAAATCAGCAATACGACACGCAAACAGTTCATCTGGCCAACGATCTGATGGATATGAATGAAGATTCTGACTCTTCTATTTCAGAAAGCGACTCGGATCCCTATTCCGACGATCAGGGGATGTCTGCTGGCAGATTCCTACATGATTACTTCCGTAACAAATAAGAACCGCCGGTAAAACAACAGCTTTCTTTCCGTCTTGCTCTTTCTGTCCTTTTGCTATGTCAGCCCTGCTGCTATTTCATCACGCCAGAACACTTCTTTGGCACCACAAGATCACCTTTCTTTCTGCAACAGAATGGTGTTGCATGATTGGTTTCCATAAGTCGCAGTTGACCCGTTTGCAAGAGTTTTATAATCTGCTGCCCACCTATCGTCGCAAACGATTGAATCTCGTCTAATCTCAAAAAACAAAGAGAAGCAACATGCGATCTTGCATACGGCCTTGGTGGTTTACCGGCAGTTGTTTATGCGTGATATTGTTGAGTACGATCTCCGGATGTCAATCGTCTGACAACCTCAACAACGGTACCAACATCACACAAACCAACAATCCGGATGCATCTCAGGGAGACGGGGCCTCCATCCCCCTACCTCAGGGGTGGAGCCATGGCCAGCCTTCCTTACCACCAGGACGACCTAATACCATTACCAATCAGTGACATTCGCGAAGCAGATAACGTCAGGAACCAGATCCCGTTCTACTATTCCGACGAGGCACATCAAAAAGGTAGTGGTGGTTCAATCTGAAACAGTCTGGTTGGCAGAGCCATCCTTATACAGCTTATACTCAAAACTATCCACTAGAGCCTGCCAGCTTGCTTCAACGATACTCTTGCTAACTCCGACTGTACCCCATGTATCGTTCTGGTCACGACTTTCAATCACCACACGAACTCTTGCAGCGGTTGCAGAACGTGAATCAATCACACGTACACGATAATCGATTAACTGAATCTCCTTCAAACTCGGATAGTATGATTGGAGTGCTTTTCTCAGCGCTGAATCAAGGGCATTAACCGGGCCATCTCCCTCAGCAACCGTATGCTCTTGTTGATCGTTCACACGGATCTTAACGGTGGCCTCATCTACGGTGTTACCTTCTTTATCCGTTTCGATGTTCACACGATAATGAATACGATCAAAGAATGAATGATACGTACCTACTATTCGTTTGACCAACAAATCAAACGACCCCGAAGCTCCTTCAAACTGGTACCCTTCATTTTCCAGCTCCTGAACTCTCTCAAGAATGGCACGCATCAACTCAGGATCTTCATTCAACTCATACTGCGATGTGCTCGCAACAATATTCGACCGACCCGAAAGTTCGGACACCAGCACACGGCGCCCATTTCCCGTCAATTCAGGAGGTATATGTTCGTATGCATTCGCATTCCTATTCACCGCGTGAACGTGCATCCCTCCTTTATGCGCAAAAGCACTCGATCCAACAAAAGGCTGGTGACTTCGGAAATTCATGTTGGCCGTTTCGTAAACAAAACGAGACAGCGCCGTAACACCGGCAATATGCTGTGCTGCCGTTAATTCATATTCTGATTTTTTTAATGTCAGATTAGAGACAATGCTGATCAGATCCGCATTTCCACAACGCTCACCAACACCATTAATTGTTCCCTGGACTTGTGTGGCCCCGGCACTCACCGCAGCTAATGTATTGGCAACCGCAACATCACAATCGTTATGGCAGTGAATTCCCAAAGGAACACTCAGTTTATTTCTCACTTCTAAAACAATTTCGGCAATCTTTTCCGGCAAATTTCCTCCGTTAGTATCACACAGTACAATCCAATCCGCACCAGCCGATACTGCTGCCGTAATGGTCTGAAGGGCGAACTCAGGGTTGTCCTGGTAGCCATCGAAAAAATGTTCCGCATCGTAGACCACTTCACGATTGGCAGACTTGGCAAACTGAACCGAGTCACCGATCATGGCAAGATTTTCCTGCTCAGTGACACGCAAGACTTCATGCACATGAAGATCCCAACTTTTTCCAACAATCGCCAACACAGGTGCACGGGATTCAATCAGAGCGATCATTCCCGGATCGGCTGACACCTTGATACCCCGTCGGCAGGTCATCCCAAATGCGACAATCCGGGAGTGTTTCAGGCCCAGTTCATCGATACGCTGGAAATATTCAAAATCTTTTGGGTTGGAAAGT
>CAXEIY010000143.1:0-33341 GCA_963996245.1 uncultured Planctomycetia bacterium
GCAGCCGGTGCTTCTTCTGAGGCCGGTGCTTCGTCTGCAGCCGGCGCTTCGTCTACAACGGGTGCTTCTTCTGCAGCTGCAGAAGGAACAGAGAACAGGGGACCAGAACTGTCGCCAGTTCCACCTTTAAGGTCCAGTTGTCGATCTGGCTTTTGTGGCGAACGTGCTTCTGTATCGGAGGCTTGTTCTTCCTGTTCCTGCTCGTCGTGTTCCCAGGTAACACGTTTCAGACTCAAGCCGATCTTGCGTTCCACGGAATCGACACGAAGAACTTTCACTTCCAGTTCTTGCCCTACAGTGACCATGTCCTCTGGACTTTCTACTTTGTGTTCTGCCAATTCGGATATGTGCAGCAATCCTTCTAAACCAGATTCCAGTTCGACAAAGACACCGAAATTGGTCAGTTTGGTCACCGTTCCTTTAACCAATTCATTCGTCTGGTATTTATCCGGAATTTCCGTTTCCCATGGATCGTCTTGCATTTGTTTCAGACCGAGTGCAATTCGTTTCCTGTCACGGTCTACAGAAAGAATCTGCAAGTCGATCTTTTCACCTTTTTCCAACAATTCGTTGGGATGGGTGATTTTTTTGGTCCAGGAAATATCACTTACATGAAGAAGTCCGTCGATGCCTTCCTCTAATTCGATGAAGGCGCCGTAATTGGTCAAGTTCCGAACAATTCCTGTCGCGAGGCTGCCGGAGGGATATTTTTCAATGACAAGATCCCACGGATTGGGCTGAGTTTGTTTAATTCCGAGAGAAATTTCCTGTTTGTCCTTGTTAATTCCCAGAACCACAACTTCTACCAGATCACCAATGTGAACTAATTCATTGGGATGGTTGATTCGTTTCGTCCAGTGCATTTCGCTGATATGGACCAGGCCTTCGATGCCTTGTTCCAGTTTTACAAAGGCGCCGTAGCTCATTACGTTAACTACTTCACCTTGAATCCGTGAATCAACCGGATACTTCTCTTCCACTTGTTCCCATGGGCTGGCAGACTTCTGTTTTAATCCGAGCGCGATTTTTTCCTTCTCGCGATCCACGTTCAGCACAACAACTTCAATTTCCTCATCAATACCGACTATCTGGGAAGGATGTTCGACTCGATCCCAGCTCATGTCTGTGATATGTAACAAGCCGTCAATTCCACCTAAATCAACAAACGCTCCAAAATCAGCGATGTTCTTAACCACGCCTCGTCGCCTTTGGCCCTGATCAAGATCATCGAGTAAATGTTTCTTCATTTCATTGCGTTGTTCTTCGATCAGCTTGCGTCGACTGACCACGATGTTACGACGTGTTTCGTCAATTTTGAGAATCTTGGCTTGAATTCCGCGACCGATGAAGTCTCCGATATCTCCGGGGCGTCTGATATCAACCTGACTTGCCGGCAAGAAAACATTGACACCGATGTCGAGGAGCAGCCCTCCCTTGATTTTGCGAATAACATTGCCCGTGACAACATCGCCCTCCGCGTGATTGCCGATGATTCGTTCCCAGCCGCGGATGCGAGCTGCTTTACGTTTCGAAAGACGTACGAGGCCGCTGTTGTCTTCAAGGTCGTCAAGCAGCACTTCGATTTCTTCGCCAGCTTGCGGTTCTTCTTCTGACTCTTCTGTCCATTCCTTCAAAGGAACGAGGCCTTCACTTTTATATCCGACATCAACTAACACTTCACCGCCTTCGATCCGCAAGACGGTTCCATTGAGAATCTCACCTACGGAAAATTCGGTTCCCCGTTCTGAATAGAGTGTTTCCAGATCGGCGGCCATGTCTGCATCAAGGGCCTGAGACCATTCTTGTTCAAAGTCTTCTTCGGAAACGTCAAATTGTCGTATGAGGTGTCGATTGACCATATGTGTATTTCCCGTAAACAACGCAACTAAATAGAGATATGTTGGATTTACCAAGAAGAGTGACGGCAAGTCGGGCATCTGGATCGAGTACCCAACAGATCGCTGACATTCGCCTTACAAAAGAGAACTCGTAGAGAACCGGTAATGAGTATAGCAAACCGGTAGATTATTACACCACTACAATTGCAGTTCTTTGGATCGTAATACGTGGAGTGCGCAAAGCTTGCGGTCGAGAGGCTAGGGTAGTTGAATGAGAAATAATAGACAAAAAGAGGAATGTCGGTTAACCGAACAATTCGTCAATTCGTGTTCCCCCTTCAACGATCTTAATCGGTCTTCCTACCGGACTCATTGTCTCTGTACGTGGATCAAGTTTCAAACTATGACAGAATGAGCAGAATAGGTCTTTGGGTTCAACAGGTCGTTTGATCACTTCCATCCCATCTGCAGAGGTTTTGCCAATGATCTGGCCTCCGCGGACACCGCCTCCGCTCAGAGCAACGTTAAAGGCTTTGGGAAAATGGTCACGACCGGTTCTCGGGTTGATACGTGGAGTACGGCCAAACTCTCCCATCCAAACGATGAGGGTCGAATCGAGCAGATTTCTGCGTTTGAGATCAGAAACCAACTGGGCAAACGCGGGATCCACGGCACCCGCCAACTCTGCATGTCGGCTAAAATTATCCTGATGAGTATCCCATCCACGACAGACCACCTCGACGAAAGTGACCCCAGCTTCGATTAGCCGCCGAGCGAGTAGACATCCCTGTCCAAAGTCAGTTCGTCCATACGCTTCCCGTACAGAATCATTCTCGTTACTCAGGTCAAATGCTTTCAATTTGGAAGTTAGCATCAGACGACTGGCGCGTTCATAAAGGGTTTGGTGTGTTTTTACAGTTGTTTTGCTGTGTGGGCCCGAAAACTCTGTTTCTAAATCTTCAAGTAGAGACAATCGTCTGCGATGCCGCTTTTCAGGAACCGTCAATCGTGTGTTTTCAGGAGGACGTTGCCCTTTTAGGGTAAAAGGGCTGAATTCGGTCCCAAGAAATCCGGCATCAAGTGTCCGCCCGATGCTGACAAAGTCGGGTAAATCATGACGAGAAGTGCCTTTTTCCTTGCTAATGACAGACCCGAAGTGCGGGTGCTTGAGACCACCTCCGGGTAAATAGCCTGTATGCAACTGGTATCGGGCGCGTTGGTGGTTACCTTCTCGGTTGGTTACGGATCGAATGAACGCAACCTCTCCTGCAATTTGTGAAAGACAGGGCCAGTGCTGGGCAAGATAAATGCCAGGAACCGAAGTTTGAATGGCTTCGGTTGGCCCTCCCTGGTCGGTCCCGGGTTTAGGGTCGAACGTTTCTAGTTGACTTGGACCGCCCTGCATCCACAACAGAATGCAGCGGCGGTTCTGTTTTCTAAGTTGTGATGCAGAACCCTTTACCAAGTCGTTCCAGGAGATGGCGCTGGCGGCCAAAGCGCTGGCAACGGATTGCTGTAGAAAGTTCCGTCTAGGAGATTTGACGGTGGGAAATAAGGTCTGGTTAGGCTGGGCAAGTGGGTTCATGGCAATCCCCTGTTCATACAGATTGGATGAACACTAGTGGACAAAACGAAATTCACTGGAATTAATCAGGCACCACAAAATATCTTCGAATCCTTCACGGTAGTTATCAGATTTTGAGAGATAATGCATACAGCGTTTTTCCTCTTTCGGAGTGACGTCTCGAGCTAAAACAATCCGATATAAACGTCTGATTACCAGTTGTTCACTGTTTGTGTTTTGGAGTAAGTTGCCGAGGACGGTGTTCCCATAAGCTCGCATTCGACTCTGAAGGTTGGGATGATTCATCAGGTAGAGAGCCTGTTGAATACTTCCTGTCTTTTCATCGTTTGACGAAGAAGGATCAAATCCGAAAATTTCTCGGAATTGTTTTTCACGAAAGGGGCGTCCTTTACGTTGACGATTGGCTTTACTAAGGTCTTTGCCTCTTCGTCGTTTGGAGCGGCCTTTGTCCAGAATCTGCTGTAGCATTTGATTTAATGCATCTGCATTAATGCGATGAGGCCATACGCTGTAGGGAGTATTTCCCAAGGAATCGGATGTGTGGCTGCTTTGATAGGCTTGAGTTTGGCCTATTGTTTTTACCAGCCATTTCAGGTCGAAACCATTGTGGACAAAACCTTCAGATACTTTTTCAAGTACGGCTGGATGATGAGGATTTCGATCAGGGCCCAAATCGTCCAGAGGATCGTAAAAGCACCAGCCCATCAATTCATACCATACCCGATTAACAAAGGCGCGAGAGAACCAGAATGAATTGGTGGAAGTGATATAATCCGCAAGGGCGTTTCTGCGCATTAAATCCGATTGCATTTTTCCGGGTGAAGAATCGTTCACAAAAAACACTGGGTGCATGAGTGTTCCTTGCTTTTGAGGGTCACTCAAATTGGGCATCCGATACTCATGCCGACGGACATTGCGCTTCATGCGTTGTTGCTTTTCCCGAAGAAAGTTCATTTCTGCCAGGGAGAGTGCATTGTCTTTATCTTTGTCAGCACGTGTCATTAGGCGTCGAAATCGGCGCGGGATTTCCTCAAACGACAGCTTGAGGTCGTTGTTGGTGTCAAATTGGGTAAGCATGTTTTCGGGGGAGATCATACGCCTGGATTGCCTGGGTTGTATTCGGTCACCGGATACAACTTTGAAACTTCTCGGCATGCCATCCGAACGACGAATACGAACACGGGAGAAAAAGGCCGCCAGTTCATGAAATTGTTCACGTTTCCACGAGTCATAAGGATGGTCATGGCATTGTGCGCACTGAATTTGAATTCCAAGAAAGAGACGAGACGTTTCAGCTGCTAATTCGGGTGCACGGCCGGACTGGGCTAGTATCAAAAAAGTGTTGCCATCTTCCCGTATGTCACCGGTAGCGGTAATGAGGTCTCGTGCAATCGAATCCCATCCGACATTGCTGGAAAATTGATCTGCTAGCCAGCTTTTCAGTGCTGATGCTCCGAGGTTCGCACGCATGTCCAACGCGCGGTATAGCATTACATCACACCAATATTGTGCCCAGCGTTGAGCGAATTCAGGTGTTTCCAGCAGGGAATCTATCAGGTTGATTCGTTTATACGGCTGAGAAAGGTTTTCAAATGATTTCATCAGAGAGGGAGATGGCATTCTGCCGGTCATGTCGAGGGTGGCACGTCGTAGAAATTCGATATCATCGATCTTTCTCTGTGAGGAAGAGGAGGCAGGGGGCTCTTTGTCCTGCATGAGCTTATCAATGCTGAGCGCTACGGTTCCCGGAGAAAAACGGGAAAGGAGATCTGTTGTTTCACCGGTGACATGCAAAGGAAGGATCAAGACGTATGAAAGTGCACTGAGAGGGATAACTGCTATCCAGGAGCGGATTGGATGTATGGGAGATTGGAAAAGGTTCATGGTCGCGTTCTCGCACAGGGTTTTTGTGTCTGTGACAAGCGATAGGCCAAGGGTTGTACGGGACGAAAGAAGGTAATAGAGGCTCAAGTGGTCTTCAGCTAATTACGTTCAGGCAAAGCGATTCGTTCATTTTACTTTCGGGAGGGAGAAAGGAGGCAGAAACCCTGCTTTTATCATAAACCATCATTCATCTTTACAAGACGAATAATTATTGCCATCGGCCAGATGAAATAAATAAAGGTTTGTCCGAAATCACAGCAAAATGTGGAGGAATCCACCGTTATTACGGTTCTATGTAACTAACTGCGACAAGTAGAATACGGTTAGTCAATTTCGGGTTCCGTTATTTCCTAAGAGAATCGGGCCTCTGTTTTCGAAGCGTACGGGAACGGTCGTTGCCCCGTCGTGTGGCGGAGAGGATCGCAGGTTTTCGGTATCGATAACGTGATGCGTTGGGTGGACTAGAGGCGGTCATTTTTCGGGAACGCGGAAGTTCATTGATAGGCTGCTCGACCAGATGTCGAACGGTGACATGGAACCCGTTGAGTTCCTTGCGGTAACGTACGTTGCCAATAACTCCAACGTGTTGGTGGACATGTCGTTTCAGATGGACTCCCAGTGCTGGAGACAGGTAGTAACGTATCCGGCCATTGGCATCAACCAGTTGATAGGCCGGCATACCAATTCCCCGGACAGAAGCCCGCTTGAGATACCCCATCCCGTCGTAGCGAACGTTTTGTCTTGAACCAGAGGTGGCCCTTTCGTAGCCGGCGGTTTGAATCGGCATCCTGGTCTTGTCTGATTCTGGGGAAGAATGCGCTGTACCATGTTGTCGTTCATGGGTTTCCGATGAGTTCAGAAGTTGGTGAATCCTTTCAGTTATTAGGTTATGAAGCTCAGTGCTGGAAGCAAGTAAGCGAGCCCTTTTATACATTGCATGAAGGCGATCGATGTGCTGTTGATTCAGACGTGTACGCTTCAGCTTTGTGGCAAGTCTGTCTGTCTGGTTAAGCAATTCCCGGGCAGGGGCAGTCCCCGTTTCATCAAGGGGATTTGTTACGGGAGATGAAGTATCTGATTGCCGTTTCTTAGATAACGATGAAGGGGAGGAACTCCGGCGGGATGGAGAGGTTACAAGTGTCCTGCCTGAAGCTTTCAGAGAAATTTGCGACTTATCGTCTATAAGGGGATTGTCTTTTTGAAAAGAGACATCGCCTGCGGTTTCCGCGTTCCCTGATATCGGACGAATAAACCGACCAGAGATCCATCGTTCTTCCTGTCGGATGGGTTGAATGCGATAGAGTTCCAGCAATTGACCATCTTCTTGCAAAGTTATTTCCTCGATGATCTTGACACGGTCCCCTTGGTGCAACTGGACGCCGGCAGCCATATTGCAGTTTTGGTTCAACGAACTTCCCACGCGTACGATCACATTGTTGCTTTTGGCAATTCCTGTTTGACCATCTGAAAGGGTTATTTTCTGACGTTCTACGAGACTGAAGGCTTGTGAAGGAGGCGCAATGGCATACCAGCCACCAAGTGCGTGGCGTAGTACCTGTATCTGGGTTCCTTGCTGAACGAGTGAGGTTGGATAGTATGCCTTTCCAGGACCGCTTCGTACCACCGTGTCATTGTTTGTTACTTGTGCCAAGTAGGGAGGGTCAGCTGGATGGGCTTGTTTCACGATCCCAGTTAAAATGACAATGGTCAGAACACAGGATGAAATGCGCATGGCGACTTCCTTGTCTCGGTTTTGCTGATTGGAGAGAGGAGAACATCCGGGTGGGAAAAGCACGAACCTTATACCCGAATCCGTCCGTGTACTCAAGGGGACTATCATTCGTCGCTGCCGTCTATTCGATAATGGAAAATATACGGTATCATGAGCGGCTGCTATTGGTAAATTTTGGCGATCTCCGCAAACAGCTGTGACAGGCAGTCGTCTCTTCAGAACACGGGGCGACTACACGCAATAATGGGAGGAGTGGTAGGTGTGCGCTGATTAGGGTTCCACAAAGGAATGAATCCTGGTTGTTCTGGTTTTTGAAAGTGTAAGATGAGTGAATATCACGATGAGGATGTGGCATGGTGAAAAAGGTATTGCAAACTCCGGATGGAATTTCCGTGGAAGTAAAGCGTACCAATCGAAAGAAAACAGTCTCTCTTTCGGTTCGTGACGGGGAGGCCCGAATTCTGGTGCCGCGATATATTACTCAGTCGCGCATTGTAGACTTCATTAATAGCAAATCAGACTGGATTCGCAAAAAATGCGAGGATCATCGACAACGGCCGAAGAGGGTGCCCAAGATTTTCGATGATGGCGAACAGTTCCTCTACCTGGGAAGGCACTATGCACTTCAGGTTACGCACGGAAGTTCCGTAGGTGTGAAAATGCGGAGAGGAAAATTAATGGTGTGGATCGATGTCGCGTTGGATGACGAGAAGCGGCGTGCCCAGGTCCGCACGCAACTTGTTGATTGGTATCAGAAATGTGCACTGGAGAGGTTTCTGAAGAGGACACTGTACTATTCAGAAATATTGAAAGTGAAAGTTGATCCGAAAAAGGTGGGGATAAGGAAGTATCGAAGTCGGTGGGCCAGTTGTAGTTCAGAAGGTGTTCTACGTTTTAATTGGAAGGTAATCATGGCGCCATCGAGGGTGGTGGACTATGTCGTTGTTCATGAATTATCGCATCTGCTTCACTTTAATCACTCTCCTCGATTCTGGCGCTGTGTAGGAGCCGTAATACCGGACTATCAAATGGATCAATTGTGGTTAAAAGAGAATGCCTATCGCATGACTCTGTAATCGGACATCCGAATCATCTCATTTCAGAAAAAAGTAGCTGTTGAGCTTGTTCGATCTGATGTGGGAACTTTGCGTAACCTCACCCTCTTGCTGACGGGTGGATAATGGCCGTGCCAGTCGTCCGCTGGAGGAGTGTATTGATACGAACAGGTCCCTCTTTCATGATGGGGGATTAATCAAATGTGGAAGTCTGCTGGCTTTCTTACGAGCAGTATCCACCCTAAAAACCATGATTTTTGCAGCGATAATGATCGGGTATCAAGGTGCGAAGTTAGTTATCAGTCCCGTCCGTTTTTGAGTTCAAGTGATTGGTTTAATACCTCTCTGACGAAAAATCGGTCTGGTTGTTTCGTTGCAAATCTGTAGATTTTGCGGATTTTAGGTGACAAACTGCCGATGTTTATTCCGTGCGTATATCCCGCGCAAGTTAACGCGCGATTCTCGTTCGAAGTAATCCATTGGTAAAGGAGCCTCAGGCAATGAAAGGACTCATATACCCGGCAGTGATGATGTTTGCGCTGCTTCCTCTCTCTGGATGTGGGCACATGGATCACCAGTGTGCCGATCAGCATTGTGATGATTCATGTGATGATGACTGTGGCGAAGGAACACATGCATCTTCTCATTCGCATGATCATGGAAACTCGTACTACACTGTTCGCGGGCCACGTGAATTTTTATACGCTCCACCTGAAGCGCCATAGAACGCAGTCAAGAGGCCTGTTCCAAGTAGGTTTCGCATAAGGTGACTGTGAGGAAAGGAAGGGGCTTCAGAGGAGGGGAGAAGGGAATTTCGGCCCGTAAATTTGGTTAGGAAGTTGTTTTCAACGCGTTCTTTTATGGAGGGAAGAACGCGTCGACGAATAAAGTTATCTAGAGATAGGTATAGCTTGGAGTGTCGGTTGACTTACCTGACGGAGGGAAGGACCGTCCTGATTCAGCCTGGAATCCCACCAGGAGGGATTGGCAGCGGGCTCCTGCTATATCGGCGGTGTCAGGTAAATGTGAAAAAAAGACGTGTGGCAGAGGGGACCGAATAGTTCAGATATGACGATACAATGAATAAGTCGTTGGTCGGACAACGCAATTACGAGAGTCTCCATTGAAGTGGGCGTTGTGTTTGAGGGTCAACAGTGATTGTGGGAAGGTGGCATTTCAGGACGAGATGAATGGAAGAATCAATACCCTTTCTGTCGCATTTTAGTCTGGCCGGAAAAGTAGCAATGGTGACAGGCGCCGGCCGTGGTATTGGTCAGGCCTGTGCCGTTGCATTAGCCGAATCGGGGGCTACTGTAATTGTGCATACCCGGAGCACGGATGCTAAAGAAACCATGGACCGAGTGACTGCCTGTTCACCTTCAGCGATGGCTGTACAGGCGGATCTGTCCGACCGTAGTCAATTAAGTAACTTGGTAGATGAAGTGATCGGGCAGTATGGCAGGATTGACGTGCTGGTAAATAATGCCGGAGTGAATTCAAGATATACTTGTGAAGAATTTCCAGAAGAAGCCTGGGATCGTATAATGGCAACCAACTTAGATGCCGTGTGGTTACTGTGCCAGCAAGTGGGACGTCATATGCTCATGCAGCGATCAGGAAAAATTATTAATATGGCATCCATGTTGAGTTTCTCAGGGGGGTTTACCATTGCTGCCTATACCGCTAGCAAGCATGCTGTTGCCGGTATTACCAAAGCATTGGCCAATGAATGGGCTTCCCGAAACATAAATGTGAATGCCTTGGCACCCGGGTATATCGAAACAGACATGTCGAAAGCTTTGAAGGCGGATCCGGTACGTAATCGGCAGCTACTGGATCGAATTCCCTCAGGAGACTGGGGGAAACCAGCCGATTTAATGGGTGCTGTTGTATTTCTGGCGAGCCCCGCGTCAAACTATGTTCATGGTCAGGTTTTGGGTGTCGATGGAGGATTCCTGTCGCGGTAATCAATTTTGAGGAGAGTGTGAGGGAACGCTAGTTGCCGGTATAAATCATTCCTGATTCACAGGTAAACGAGCAAAGTAATGGCACGTTTTTTTACTGATAAGAACAGCTTGATTGTTTTGATTTTGCTGTCGTTTGCGCTGGGGCCACTTGTCGTGTTTTCAAGAGGCTTGAGCCAGAATAACGCAATCGAGACCTGGTTACCCAGTGAGACAGAACAACTTCAGAGGTTGAATCGATTCCGTGATCGCTTCGGTCGAGATGAAGTCATAGTGATGTCCTGGGATAACAGTGGCCTGGACGATCCTCGAATGGGACTTTTGGCCGAACGTCTGGAATCTGAGGTGGATGAGGTGGTTGCAGTCCACACGCCTGTTCAATTCCTTGAGCGAATGACGAGTCCCGGTAACCTTTCTCAGGCCGAAGCGGAATCACGCTTGGAAGGTTTTTTGCTTGGACCAGCCGATGTGAAGAGTGGGAAACGCGCCGTGGCTAACCTAGTGGTACTCAGCGGTGGGATTCAAAATCGTCCAGAAGTCATGAAAAAAATCCGAGAGGTCGCCTCGAACCGAGTTGATTTAGGCCGTGATGACGAACATCCCAATCGCGACGAGTTGTATCTGGCTGGTGGACCGGTGGTCAATGCTGCATTGGATGTCTGGGGGAAAGAAACCATAGACGGCCTGCTGAAGTTTATGGGAGCAGTCTGTGGCATTCTCTGTTTTGTGCTACTGAGAAATATATGGTTGGCTTTCATGGTTTTACTTACTGCCGGTTACTCCATCGTGCTTTCGCGCGCCTTGGTAGCCGGAACGGGTGGAAGCATGAATTTAGTGATGGTGGTAATGTCTCCACTGGTTTTAGTGCTCGCTTTGTCGGGTGCGATCCATATGGTGAATTACTGGTGCGAAGCGGTACGTAATGGCGGCAGAAAAGGAGCTGTCGGGCGAGCTTGGAACATTGGATGGAAGCCCTGCGTGCTGGCGAGTGTAACTACCGCTATCGGCCTGATATCTCTGGGTACCAGTCAGATTCATCCCGTCCGTCAGTTCGGTATTTATGCGGGAATAGGAAGCTTGCTGGTGTTACTAATGGTGCTCCTGGCTTTACCCGCTGCACTGCATTTGCTGCACAATGCTCGCATTCGTAAAAGTGAAGCTGAATGGGGTGGGTGGACGGCATTAGGTGACTGGTTGTCGCGGAACCATCTTTTGGTCACTACCGTTTCGATGGGGGTCTTTGTTACAGCGGCCTGGGCTCTCCCGAATGTTGAAACCCAGGTAAAAGCGATCCATTACTTTCCCGAGCACCATGTGGCTGGTTTGCCGCCGTCACCTTACCCATCATATGCATTTCTGGAAGAGAATGTTACTTCACTCATTCCTGTAGAAACAGTGGTGAGATTCCAGTCTGGTGAAACGAATGGTCGTCCCAAACGTGCTTTTCTGGATGAAATGGAACTGGTCAGTGAAATACAGAGAGAAATTGGAAAAATGTCAGAAGTGGGGGGCACCTTGTCGCTTGCGTCATTCTTGCGAGAGCCTCCACAAGACCGATTTGCTCGACCCGCTTTCGGATTATTTGTTGAACGAACCATCCACAATCGAAAGGAAACCGCTTCGTTTCTTAGGACCGATGAAACGGGAGCAAATCTCTGGCGTATTACGGCACGTATTCCAGCGCTTGAGAGCATTGATTACGGTGATTTTTTCAACAAGATTCAGAAACCCATTGAATCGGTGCTCGCAGCTCATGGATCACCGTCAGATGTGTCTTTTGAGGTAACCGGACTTGTGCCGGTTATCTATGAGGCGCAACAACAGGTTTTGTGGGGCCTTATGCAGAGCTTTAGCTTGGCGTTTGGTATCATTTACATTGTGATGGCCGTCTGGATGGGGTCCTTCTGGGCCGGGCTGATTTCAATGATTCCGAACCTCACACCTGTTGTTTTTGTTTTTGGTGCCATGTCCTGGGCGGGTATCAATGTTGATATTGCCAGTATGATGACGGCAAGTGTTGCTCTGGGAATTGCAGTAGATGGTACGCTTCATTACCTCACTTGGTTCCGCCACGGATTAAATGAAGGAAAATCACGGAAGGCATCTGTAATCCTCGCAATGCGGCATTGCGGCCCCGCTTTGTTGCAGACATCTCTGATCGCTGGATGTGGCCTGGCTGTACTTGGGTATGGTGAGTTTGGTCCAACGACACGCTTTGGATGGATGATGGGAGCGTTGTTAGGGGCTGCACTGATAGCCGATTTAATTTTATTGCCCTCACTGCTCGCCGGAAAAGCCGGCTGGCTTCTTGAGCGTATGGTAAGCGTTGAAGAAAAACGAAATGAAGAGCCCCTTCTCGCCGGCCCTCATGGCCAAGAATCAGAGGCAGGAAGTCCTGCTCGCTCCGATGCCGCTCTTCACGAGACGGTTAGTTAGAGAAGGTCTCTTATGGTGGAGTAAACCGTAGGATCTCCAAGATCCCGTGGGTGATCGGCTTAGTCCATCAAGATTCCCCCATCAACGGCGAGACATTCGCCGACGCAATAACTACTTTGATTACTTGCCAGAAAAAGTGCTGCCCGAGCGATTTCATCCGCTTCGGCAAAACGGCCAATCGGTATACTATCGGTCAACTGCCGGCGTCGTTGGCTGTCCATTTTCGCGATAAGAGGAGTTTCAGTAGGTCCGGGACAAATACCGTTTACGCGAATCCCCATTCGAATGGCCTCACGTGCCAGTGCTCGTGTAAAAGCAAGCACACCACCTTTGGATGCAGCGTAATGTGAAGTACCAAAAAAACCTCCTCCTTTTTTTCCGGCAACCGATGCTATGTTTACGATGGAGCCCTGTTTCCGCTCTTGCATGGCAACGAGTGCTGCCTTGCAACAAAGAAAAGTTCCCGTGAGATTCGTGCGCAACATTTGTTCCCATTCTTCGAGTGAAAGTTCCAGAAAAGGTGTGGCGCTGGTGATTCCCGCACTGCAAACCAAAACATCGAGAGTCCCCCATCGTTCGACGGTTTTCTGCACCATGCTGTCTACGGATTCTTTGCTTGTTACGTCTACTGTGATGGGCATCACATGCTCAGGGGTTTCCATTTCAGAAATCACCAATTCAAGATTCGAATGGTTGATATCGGCCAGAGTTACGTATGAACCTGCGCTGCAAAAACGCTTTGCGATGGCTTTTCCTATGCCGCTGCCTGCCCCTGTGACGATCGTAACACAGGGGGCCAGTGAGAATTCTGAACTGTCTTGATGCGGTGAAGAAGATAGCGTATTCATGGCAGCGGATTTTTCTCAGTGATAAGGGAGTTTGAAAGGAAGGTTTCAGCCAAGGGCAACAACGAGTGAAAATCAGAGGTCCCTGTGTCGATCGAATGGGAGGCAAGATTGCATTCGTGAGGCACACCCACGGCTGTGAGTTTTTCGTGTAATCGTTGTGTTCCGTCAAACCAAACCGGGGAAGATGGGTTGCCTGAAAAGTAGATGTGCCTGGGGCGATTTAGGGGATTAATGTGCAGTATGGCGGTATGTTGTCTTGCTGCTTCCTGTGTAGGAAACAGAGCTTGCAGGGAAGGTTCAGAATGGTAGAGCAAGTGAAAATCAATCGTTGGTGACAACGCAATGGTAACAGGGAATTGACGCGGATAGCGAAAAGCCAGACGCAGTGCAGCCTGTCCCCCCATGTCAAATCCCATAATAGCGATATGTGGATCGGGTATTCCTAGTTCCAATTGGACAAAATTCAGCACTTGTGTTGTCAGATATTCTTCAGCCGAAATGTTTTTGTGAAAACACGGGTCGACACGATCGAGCCACCAGGACGTACCTCCTTGTGGGCAAATAGCGGTCATATTGGAATCCTGAAGGTATCGCGAGAAGTCAGGATTGTCAGCAAGTCTTTCCTGGTTGCGCCCGTGTAAGAATAGGAGTAAGTTTCGACTGGAGGGCGAGTTCTGGCTGGAGAACAAATCGCATGATCGGCCATCGATCTCAATGGTTTGCCACAGTGGATCATGCATGGTCTTAACAATCTCGGAAATGGTTGAGTTGTGCGAATCAGGTGGGCATGATTCCACATCACACCTACAATACAGTTAAACGATTCAAATAATTGAAGGAGGTCTTTTGCGTATCTTGCTTAATGAAGAAGAAATTCGCAATGGAATACAGGAACTTGCGGAAGAACTATGTTCGGATTACCGGGATCGCACGGTTACCGTTCTTGCTGTTTTAACAGGTAGCCTGGTGTTTCTTGCTGACTTGATCCGCTTACTGGATTTCCGTTTGCATGTTGGAGTGGTTCAGGCTTCCAGCTATCGAGGAGAGGTCATGTCTCCGGGGGAATTGACTACAAATCTTGAATTCCTGCCACGTATTAATGGGCGGAACATCCTTCTATTGGACGATATCCTTGACAGTGGAAATACATTGTCCCGTCTAAAAGAAGATCTTGAGAAACAAAATCCAAAGGAAGTGAAAACAGCGGTTCTGTTGCGCAAGCAAGAATGCCAGGTCACACCATTTTCACCGGATTATTGCTGCTTTGAAATTCCCGATGTCTTTGTGGTGGGGTATGGCCTAGATTACGATAATCGATACCGAAATCTGCCCTATGTGGCCGCGCTGGAAAACGAGGATCTGTCAGAGGAGTGATGCAGGGTCAGTGTAAAGAAGAAGTTTGGTTCTTTGTGATTTGGAATGACCATCTATCGTGAATCGTGTTTTATTTCTTATCCCGACACTGGATCGATCAGGCAGTGAGAAGCAGTTGAGCCTGCTTGCTGCCGGTTTGCCCAGGAATGAATTTGATATACGCGTGGTGTGTTTGACACGGGGGGGATCCTATGAAAAGGAATTGCAGCGTGCGGGTATACCCGTTGACATCCTGCACAAGAGAATGAAATTGGATCCAATTGTTCTATGGCGATTGCGTCAAGTTATCTCGGAGTTTAAGCCACATATCATTCATACGTGGTTGACAGCCGCTAATTTTTATGGCCGTTTGGTGGGTTGCTGGATGAAAATCCCAGTAACTATCGCGACCGAGAGATGTGTCGATCGATGGAAATCTACCTGGCATTTTCCTGTGGATCGTTGGCTTTCCAGGAAAACCGATCGACTGGTGGTCAATTCACAGGGAGTTGCTAAATTTTATAGAGACCATGGTGTGTCTAAAGATCGTATTCAGGTCATTGTTAACGGCGTCGATCCGATAAAATTACACAAATATGATCGGAAACGAATCCGAGAGCAAATTCAACTGCCGGAGGATGCTTGTGTGATTGGCTATGTTGGCAGGTTAGCTACACAAAAAAGAATTCGCGATCTGATATGGGCAGCCGACATCCTGAAACTTGTTCTTCCAAAAGTGTATCTGTTAATCGTTGGGGACGGTCCTCAGCGTCATCAACTGCGGCAATTTGCACGGGATTGTCAAATTCTCGATCGTGTCAAATTTTTTGGACACTGTGAAGAAGTAGAATCTCTGTACTCAGCGATGGATGTATTCTGGTTGGGCAGTGAATACGAGGGGATGCCTAATTCGGTGATGGAAGCTATGGCGAGTGGGCTTCCGGTCGTTGCAACCAATGTTCCAGGAGTAAATGAACTGGTCATTGAAGGAAAAACAGGATATTTGATTCCTGTGGGGGACCGTGCGGAAATGGCGCATAAGACATTCCAGTTGTTTGAGAATCACGCGCTTGCTCAGCAGTTTGGAAATTCTGGACGACTTCGCATGGAACAGTTTTTCTCCACACAAGATATGATCGAAAGCCACGTATCCTTGTATCGAGAATTACTTGCAAGCCATGCCGAGAAATGTGAAGGAGTTGTGCAGTAAATTAACGTGTTTCAGTTGGATTATCGGAGTCGAATCTGTTTCGGGCATCGGATCGATTGCGATACGGGTAAGTTCATTGAAAAGTCAGGTTGCGTTCATGTGTGGTTTTGCTGGTGCAGTATGGGGAAAAAATGGAACGCCTCTTTCGCTGGAGGTACTTCAAAAGATGACAGCAGTGCTCCAGCATCGCGGTCCGGATGCCGTTGGGTTCCATCATTCTGACTCAGGATCCGTCGGCCGTAGAGAATCGCCCGGAGGTGTTGCACTTGGACATCGCAGATTATCGGTAATTGATCTCGATGAAGGTGCCCAGCCAATGACTAATGAGGATAGTTCGGTCTGGGTGGTTTTTAATGGTGAGATCTACAACTATGAAGAATTGCGTCGTCAATTGATTGCCCGAGGTCATCGATTCAAGAGTCGGAGTGATACGGAAGTTATTGTTCATCTATACGAAGAGCAGGGGATTGATTGTGTCCGCCATTTGAGGGGGATGTTTGCGCTGGCTCTCTGGGATGACAATTCACATCAGTTGTTTCTTGTCCGAGACAGGATGGGACAAAAACCACTGGTGTACGCAGAACAATCGGGCCGTATACTTTTTGCCAGTGAAATTAAAGGGTTGCTGCAGGTGCCAGATATCGCTCGGGAACTGGATGCCGTCTCGCTCGATCAATATCTGTTGTATCAATATGTGCCACATCCAAGGACCATTTTTCGTGGTATTTCAAAGATTCCTCCAGCTCACTACGGAATATATAAGGACGGAAAGTTCCAGTTGCAGTGTTACTGGAAACCGTCTTTTGAAAAACAATCCTTGGAACCAGTCCAGGTACATCAGGAGCGGCTAAGGGAGTTAATCACCGATGCGGTGAGGGTGCGCATGAGGAGTGATGTACCCTTGGGGGCTTTTTTGTCAGGGGGTATTGATTCCACCATTATTGTCGGCATTATGCAGCAGCTTTCGAATCGTCCAATAAAAACTTTTTCAATTGGGTTTCCAGTTGCCCAGTTTAATGAGACGCAATATGCCAGAGACGCCGCGAATCATTTGGGTACGGATCATCGTGAGTACATAGTGACTCCGAACGTTATGGAAATCCTGCCCAAGTTAGTGTGGCACTACGACGAGCCTTTTGCGGACAGTTCTGCAATTCCGACCTATTATCTATCGCAAAAAACACGTCAGGAAGTAACCGTTGCATTAACCGGTGATGCCGGAGACGAGTTATTTGCAGGCTATCGTCGGTATCGTGCTGTTAGTTTGGGGCAGGCATTTGATCAGTTACCGAATGGAATTAAGAATGTTTTGACAGCAAAGATCTGGCAGCAATTCCCGGTGTCACTGAAACAAAAATCATTACCAAGAAAAGCTATCAAATTCCTTTCCGCGATGCGTCTGGATCCTGTCCAGCGGTACCTGATGTGGATAGGTATTTTTAATGACCAACTGCGCAATGAACTTTATACGGACGCATTTGCAGACTTACATAGAGAATCGACTTCGGGGTTTTTTGGTCAGGCATATGCCCGTGCAGAAAGCAGAGATGTGGTCACGCGTACTTCTATTGCAGACCTTCTTACCTACTTGCCGTGTGACCTGTTGACTAAAGTGGATATAGCCAGCATGGCCCATGGGTTGGAATGTCGAAGTCCGCTTCTCGATCATCATGTTGTGGAAGCAGCTATTTCGATCCCTCTTCGGTTCAAGATAAAGGGCTGGCGGGCAAAAAAAGTTTTTTCAGATACCTTTTCAGACTTGATTCCATCCAGCATTCGCAGGCGTTCAAAAATGGGTTTCGGAGTGCCATTGGATCACTGGTTTCGTAATGAATTGCGTACCCTGTTACAGGAGGTTCTGCTTGACCCCGGGAGTCTCAACCGCGGATATTTTCGGAAAGAAAAGGTTCAGTCCATGGTCCGGGAGCATCTCGATAGGTCGTGGGATCATAGTGCCCGTCTTTGGTCGTTGTTGTTTTTCGAACTTTGGCATCGCCTTTTTCTAGACAACCAGCCCAATATTCAGAATAACATGCCTCCTATGTTCAATATGAAGGTGTGATTGCGGACGTCTTTCCGGGAATTTGAGCCGCTTTTTGTCGTTGTCGTGCTTTCGTTCTGTGCGGACTACCATAATCTCGTAAATCTTATTCAAGTTTGCTGCTTATCCAGTCTGATAAAAGGGAAATGAGAAGCTGTGTTTGCCGAGTATATGCATAGTGCGGGATATTCGGATTATGCAGACAATAGGGATGGATACAGTCAATTAGTAGTAAGATCTCAATCTGCGGATATGAGGTTGGGTAAAGGAGACGGGGTATGGCGTGGCCCGGGAAGTTGAGATGCCTTGTTTGGGGGGGGTGGGTTACCGTACTGTGCGGATGTGCAACCGAACGTTGTAACGTACATGATTCGTGCGGACAGGTTGTTTTTTCCGATACACCGGTACCAGAACCTATTGGTGGTTATGCCAATATTGAACCCCAAAGACGAGACGTTAGGGAAGAGTCGAACACCAGTCCCAGGGGAGCGACACTGGTAATTGAGAATCCGGAAGCCAGTTCTATCCTTCCTTCAAGAGGACGAGAAACACGTTATACCGCATCCAGATCGTGGATGTTCCATAGCTCATCTGTCAGGGATACAAGGTCAGCGATCTCAGACAGTCCTACCCGGTATGTCGAATCCCCTTTGAAGACGCAACCAATAGATTCGGGATCGGAGTCACCGTTTCCGGATCGAGTGTTCAACCAGTACGGCTCTATCCCGAATCCGGCATCGGCGAATAATCGGCAGGATACGTTTGGTAATTCCGAAGCGCAGCCGGAGGTGATATTGCCACAACCAGGGCTGGGAGCGGATCGTGTTGGGCAAGCGGAAGAAACGGGAGTGGGTTCTCCAGATTCCAATCAAATGCTCCAGTCATTGTTAGCTCGTGCGGAGGCATCTTACGGTGGAATAGACAACTATGTGAGTATTTTGATTCGACAGGAACGGGTAGGTGGAAAACTGGCACCACGAGAACGCATCCGACTTTCTTTTAGAAAGAATCCATGGAGTATTCATTTGGTTTGGTTGAGTAAGCCAAAGGCGGGAAGGCAACTCGTTTTTGTGCCGGGCCATTACGACAACAAGATTCACGGACGCGAGCCAACATTTTTTGGAGCCATTCCCCTGAAAATGGATCCCCATGGAAGCCTCGCAAGAAGAAATAGCAGGCACCCTATTACGGAAGCGGGAATTGGGTCCCTAATTAAGCGATTTCGAAGAGACTTGGCGAGGGCAAAAAGGGGAACCATTCGTTATATCGGTGTAGAGGCATATGGCTCTTCCTCAAGGCCCATGCACCATGTTCGGTCCGTGTCTGCAAATCAATGGAGACGTGATCTTTATTTCGATACGCAAAGTGCACTTCCCACTCTTTTGGAAGTGGTCGATTCGAATGGAGAGCGACTGGAATTTTATTCGTTTGAGAACCTTGAGATGAACATACCTAAATTAAATAATCCGGATGCGTTTAATCCTGCCCGGGTGCTTCCCTGAGTCAAGACTCTGGTGTTTCATCCGGTAGTTCCTGAAGTGTATGCCTACGATCTTTTTTGGATTATTTAAAAGACGGAATTAAGCATGCTCACATAGGAAGAAAAAATACGAACGATTACGACTATGATGAGAAGGGCTACGCAGATCCAAACCGCACCGCTCAGAAAAGTCAACGCACGACTGAGTGCTTCTTCACCATATTGCTGATACTCACCCGCCAGACGTTCCATGGTTTCAGGTAAGGTGCCGGATGTTTCTCCTACCGCACTGCTTTCAATAAAAGAAACCGGAAATAGGTCACTCGTGGCGAGTGTCTCCGCCACTTCGTTGCCGCTGCGAATAGATTCTACCAGCGCTTTTTCAAGTGACAGGAAAGCCGGATTCATGGTTGCCCTTAGGCTAAGTGCCAGTGCCCGATCAATAGGGCTGGCAGCTTCCGAAGTGAGATGAAATGCCCAGCAGAACCTGGAGAGTGCAAAATTCAATAGAACATCGCGTGAAATGGGGGAAAGAGGATGCAGCAGTATATGGTGAAAGGTGTTATTTCCACCCCATTTGCTGATTACGAATTTGTATCCAAAGAACAGAACGGTTGGAATGGCGCAAACTCCCGATAGGAAGATGAGGGCACCTGTGGATCCTATAAGGCCCAAACCAATAATGTCCACGGGATTGTTTCCGGTGGTTTCACTTATGATCCCCAGGATAAAAATGACTAACGCAATGATAAGTACTGCCAGAACGAATTGTGTTACTGGCCATGTCAGGCTTGCGATCAGGCGACGCCGCATTTTTACTCTTAGCTGGAAGTGAGCCGAGAGATGGCTGCAAACTTCTGCTACCGATCCACTTTGTTCTGCTGCGGAAATTAATTCGCCAATTAGTGGGGGAAAGGCAGTACTGTGACGCAGACTGTCCCCCAGTTCTCCACCTTTCTGAATGTGGGCTAACGCGGAAAGCATGGTTTTACGCAGTGCTCCGGGCTTTTTGGGAACAGTTGTCTTGATGGCTTGGTCGATACGTAATCCAGTGGAAAGCAGTGTTCCCAGTTTGCCGAACAGTTCCGCGAGCGCGGAATCAGAGGCGGTGCTGGCTCCAGGGATTTTTTGGAGAAGATGTTCCACGTACGAGAGCCTGCCAGTGACCGAAGCGGAACCGGAAGAGGATTGCGTACGGGAAATAGATTGTTTTTTAGAAGGGTGAATCATAAGAGATAGTTTAATCTAGTTATGAAATCAGGTCATGAAAACCTTACCACACAATAGTATTTGATGGACATCTCAACGACAACTCCAGGGAGCATGAACACGATCGCTTCTTTTCGTGATCGGATGCATGGAGAATCTGGTACCGTTCAGTGAAGGGATTGAATCAAACGATGAATTCAACTTTCGTTGATAGCTCAGACGCAAAAGAGAAACATCGCGCCAAGTGGTGGCGTCGGTCGAGTGAACAGGGTCGAATTATCTGCGACTTATGTCCTAGAGAATGTTCACTTAGTGAAGGAGATAGGGGATTCTGTTTTGTGCGTCAGAACCAAGGTGATGAAATGGTGTTAACCACCTATGGTTTGAGTACAGGGTTTTGTGTTGACCCGATTGAAAAAAAACCACTTGCCCATTTTTATCCTGGTACCAGCGTTCTTTCTTTTGGAACGGCGGGTTGTAATCTGGGATGCAAGTTTTGCCAAAACTGGTCTATTTCGAAGTCACGGGAAATTACTGATTTAAGTGATTCAGCCGGTCCCGATGAGATTGCTGAACGAGCATTCCAGCTGGGATGTCGAAGTGTGGCGTTCACCTATAATGATCCAATAATCTGGGCCGAATACGCCATTGATTGCGCAAAGGCCTGCAGAGAACGTGGCTTGAAAGCCGTGGCGGTCACAGCTGGGTACATTCATCCAGAAGCTCGCCGTGACTTTTTTGGTGCCATGGATGCGGCAAATGTGGATCTGAAGGCCTTCACAGAAGAGTTTTATCAACGATTGACGCTTTCTCATCTGGGACCAGTTCTCGATACGATTAAATGGTTGAAACAGGAAAGCGAAGTGTGGTTCGAATTGACCAATCTCGTTATACCGGAGGAAAATGACTCACCGGATGAAATACGTAAGATGTCCGACTGGATTTACGAAAATATTGGGCCGGATGTTCCGGTTCATTTTTCAGCATTTCATCCTGATTTTCGATTACGCAATAGGCCTCGTACTCCTGAAGCAACATTAGTGCGATCACGGGAAATAGCCTTGGAGGCGGGATTGAGGTATGTTTACGTTGGCAACGTGAACGACCAGAAACGGCAAAGCACTTTTTGTCCAGGGTGTGGAACCTGTGTTATCGAACGCAATTGGCATCAATTGGGCCAATATCGGATACAAGACGGGGCTTGTGCCCATTGTGGATATCAAATAGCAGGGCATTTTGATGCAGACGGGCCCGGAAACTGGGGACGGAAAAGGATGCCAGTGAGGATTTCGCAAATCTCCAACTCCCAGGATAAACCAGATAAAGTTTCAACTAAAGTTGCGGGTAAAAAAATGTCTCCATCATCTTCCGGATCATCTGGTGCCTCCTCGACTACCTTAAGCAAGAATCGCAGTCAGGAAAAACCAGGTGCTTCTGTCGGTAATGAACAAGCTCTCATTGTGAAGACGGCAGCGGAGTTAGTTCGCGATGCCGTCAAACGAGGTCCAGAAGAAGCACAGCAGGTCATTGATGCCCCTTCGTCATTACCGGAAACCATTGGCAGACAGACAGTGTTTGGTATTTTCGTGAGTTTGAAAAAACAGGGGCAGTTGCGTGCCTGTATAGGCAATTATGGGAAACCCAGTCGGATCAGTGACTCGCTTAAGGCAGCGGCTGTCCGTTCTGCTACCGCGGATCCTCGTTTTCCTCCTATTCAGTTGGATGAATTGCCTGATCTGGAAATGGAGGTGTGGTTATTGCATTCTCCGGAACGCGTAGTGGAGCAGGGTGAAGACCGTGTTCGCACGATTGAGGTAGGCAAACATGGTCTTATCATCAACCGTGACTCATCACGGGGTCTGCTGCTTCCAGGAGTTGCCATCGAACATCGTATGAATAGTCGCCAATTTCTGGAGTCGGTATGTCGCAAGGCGCAGTTACCCACCGAATCCTGGATGGAAAATAATACGGATCTGTATTTGTTTGAAGGTGTTTGTCTCAAAGGACCGGTTCAGGAAGCGATATCGGAGCAGATCAGCAGCCGTGAATCGGAACTACTGGTAGCTGTCCGTCAAAAGTGGGCGGAAATACTAGATAACAAGGCCGGTTCTCCGTTACCAGTGATGGCTGAGGACCATCGTGTGGCGGGGGTATTAATGACCTTGAGAAAGGGGGATAACAAAAGGATATGGAGTCGTATATCACCAAAGGCCCCTATTTCTTTTTGCGATACAGTGAAGTCGATAACCGAGCAGGGGCCAGAGGTGTTTCCGGAATTAGGGATTCATCAGTCCTCTGATTTGTTTCACTGGCAATTACAGGTAATTATTCTGTCTCGTCCAATGTTCTGTGTGGCTCCTGTAGGCGGTATGGGATTGATGATGGATCCGAGTCGAGACGCGTTGCTGGTTGAAAAAGCGTCATCCCGCGGTCTGGTTCTACCACCCCATAGTGATCGAAAGGAAATGTTCACGGAGGCGTGTCAATCTGCAGGATTGGATCCTTCAGATGTCAGTGTACGGGCATGGACCTTTCAGTGTGCCAGAGTAAGTGAATCTTCACGACATGTGTCACACACTCCGTTGCGTGATTCCGATAAGGCGAATCAAACTAATCGACCACCGGAAAAGACAGGGAGACCGGAACCGACAAGACAGATGCGTCCTGCAGTTAAGGCGGGACAGTTTTATCCTTCAGATGCCGTGGAGTTAAGAGATATGGTTGGAAGGATGATTCCTCAGCAAGGACAGGGACAGGCTCCCTGGCCGGCCATCATGGTTCCACACGCAGGGCTGCGTTTTTCTGGAAAAATCGCAGGCCTTACGTTTTCACGGACCCGTATTCCCGATCGTGTTATTGTGATAGGCCCCAAACACACGGTACAGGGTGAGCCTTGGGCAATAGAGCCGCATTCAAGGTGGTCGATTCCCGGTGGCAGTATTGCTAACGACATGGAGTTGGCCCAAACATTGGAGGAAAGGATTTCCGGATGGCAGTTTGACGACGCCGCACATCAAAACGAACATGCGATCGAAGTAGAGTTGCCTTTCCTGCATGCTCTGGCGCCGAAGTCGGGTGTGGTGGGAGTCGCTATCGGACGAACAAGCTTGGAGCAGTGTATCCAGTTCGGAGAACAGCTGGCCGAGATTCTGGCCTCTATGGACCCGCGTCCGTTATTAGTGATTTCAAGTGATATGCACCATTTTGCACCGGAGGCAGAGAATCGAAGACTGGACAAACTGGCGATAGACGCCATGCTGCAGCTCAACCCTCAGCTGCTCTACGAAACCGTTCGCAATAACCGAATTACGATGTGTGGCGTATTACCTGCCGTGATCGTTATGGAAACATTACGGAGACTGAATCAGTTGAGCAAAATCGAAATAACCGGCTATTCCACTAGTGCTGATACCACGGGAGACAAAAGTTCAGTCGTGGGATATTGTGGGATGCTGTTGGGCGGATAACCACTATTGGGACGGGACCCGTTTTGAGTGATCTGCTGGATGAAAACGATCCTTGGATTATTATGGAAGAGGCTCCTCTCGCAAACGCATCGGGCCAAAAATATCCTGACAACAGGGGCACAGTTGTATATCAAACGTACGAATAGCGCAGACATCGCACCAGTAATCGACATGGTAGCGAGTCCCTTTTTTAATGGTGTAAACATTGAGTACTTTGACAAAAGGGATCCCTGTCCAGGTTCTTAAGTTCAGTTCTACCTCCCTTTCGCGGAGTCGCTTGTCCTGATAAAAAGCACGCCCACGTGCATCTTTGAGCAGAGGAAAGATCTTTCCATCTTTAGTTATCAGAGCGAGAAACTTAGGTGAGTCATTATCGAGTTTGATACGTAAGCGTTCTTCGAGGAAGGACTGTGCCCAGGTTACTCTGCCTCTTAGGCTGATGCGTTGCTCCGGGATCGGGTCTTGGGCCCTGTAAGGGGTTGGTCGAACCGGGATCTTAAGCAGGCTTGCTCCAGAGTCAATCCATGCTGCTGAAACCATACAGGACGGTGTTGTTGTAAAGAGAAGGGCTGGAGCGAGCACCATGATACGAAAGGCAATGTTCATAAGGTAATTCCAAGTAAGGTCTGAGACATCTTCTGAAAAAGATATTTCCATATATTATATTCGGATGCATGAATTTGCGAACTCTGGTCTTGATGAATTTCAAGCTTGGGGCATAAGCGGTTCGTTGGGCATGGCACGGATTTGTGGAAGGCGATAAGATGATCAACAAGAGTCTGACGCATGTGGTTTTTAATGTATTGTCCAGGAGTGAGAGGTATGCATGATTCGTATTCGATCAGGGCGAAGTTAATTCTTGGCATTAGCGTGTTGCTTGCTTGTCCACTCATGGCCACAACGCCCGAGGTTTCGTCATCTCCAGAAACGGAAGAAAGTAAAGGGGATCCGCAACAATTACTGATAGACGGTGATCAACTCGCGGATGATACAAAATATGGGGAAGCTCTTCTTCGTTATAAACTTGCGTATCAACAAATCGTACCGCGTTTACGAGGGCTTGACTTTAAGGAAGCAGTGAATCCGGCATTGATGAGTCGCAGTGAACTTCTTCAACACCTGTCAGGTATACTTGAGGAGGAGATCTCAGATGAACAAATGCGGTTGATGGATCGGGGGTTTAAGGCGTTTGGTTTTATTCCGACTTCGTTGGAAGTGAAGTCGACATTGTTGGATCTGTATACGGAGGAAGTCGCGGGGTTTTACCATCCAGCAACCAAAAAAATATTTTTGATTACCGATGTCGATCAGCCGAAGAGTCGTGGGTTGTTTGGGGCAATTTTCGGGTCACGTGATCCATTTAATAAAAGTGAACAGAAGGTAGCTTTGGCACATGAAATGGCACATGCTTTGGCGGATCAACATTACGATCTTGACGCCTTGCAACAGGCGGCCAAAGACAACGACGATCGCTCAATTGCGTTGTCTTCATTGATTGAAGGCGAGGCGACATTAGTGATGATGGCCGAGACAATGAGAGAATCTGGAAATGCTCAGCAAGTGCTGCAGATTTCACCAGAATATATGAAATTGAGTTTCTCCGTCACCAAGGGGTTAATGCCCCTTGCAACAGGTAAGACGTTTCGAACGGCCCCCTTGATTTTTCGGGAGTCATTAATGTTTCCCTATCTTCAGGGAACCATTTTTGTGCTGCATTTGACGAATCGGGGAAAATGGATTGCGGTCAATGAAGCATTCCAGAAACCTCCGAGTTCGACAGAGCAGATTTTGCACCCGGAAAAGTACTATCATCCGCTTCATAGAGACCTTCCAACTCGACTGGTATTGCCTGATTTAGTCAGTGTGGTAGGAAGTTCCTGGAAAGAACTTGGGAGGAATGTGTTAGGAGAATTCCAAATAAAGACATTGCTGGTAAAGCAACATGGTGATGAATCAGCGGCAGGATGGGATGGAGATCGGTATGTGGTTTATGAAAACACTGATGGACAACTCGGATTAATCTGGATGACCACTTGGGACTCTGTCAAAGATGCGAAAGAGTTTACCGTCGCTTACCGTGAATTTCTTCATAAAAAGATATCACTTGGCAGTTCTTCGGAGACATCACTCGATGTGCAGGCTTTGTCGACGAAAGATCAGATTGCGGCAGACTCTCACTGGATTGTTGAACAACGAGCTTTTCATGTCGCCCAGCGCAAGCGGGATGTTGCGATCATCGAGGGGTTTTCGGAAGAGGAAACTCAAGCCATAGCGGAACGTATTTTTCATTCGAAAAAAATCGTAGCCCCCTAGTCAACTATTGCACCTAGGCGTTAAGTATTTCGTACAGTGGTTTTCCATTGGAAAGAGGCAGTGACCGATTGTCTGGTCCCGTGATTCGGTATTGGTAGTCAATTCCCAGTAAGTGATATATGGTTGCCGAGAGATCGGAAGGTGCAACAAGGTTCCGGACAGGATAGGCTGCGTTTCGATCTGACCTGCCATATACCTTTCCGTGATCAATTCCTGCTCCTGCCAGCACAATGCTGTTGCAAGCAGCCCAATGGTCTCTGCCCGCGTTAGCATTGATCGTTGGGGTGCGACCAAACTCTCCAAGGCATACGACCAGAGTCTCGCTGTCGAGTCCACGTTGATGAAGATCTTCTAGTAATGTGGAAAAGCCTTGATCAAAATTTGGAAGGAGCTGATTTTTCAGTTGCGAAAAATTGTTGCTATGGGTGTCCCAGTAGGCATCGTCGCGTTCCCAGTTCACCGTAACGAGGCGTACCCCAGATTCGATTAATCGACGTGCGAGAAGACATCCCTGCCCGAACGGTGTTCGGCCATATTGCTCGCGAAGTGATTCTGGCTCTTGTGTGAGGTTGAAGGCATGGCGTGCTTTTTGCGAGGTGAGTAGATCCAGAGCCCGATCGTAATGGTGATCCATTAGTGAAACGACTTTGCGCTGATGAAGATGTCGAGAAAATAAATCAAAAGTTGAAAGTAGATTGCGTCGAGCGGGTAGACGAGATTCTTCTTGTACGGTAGGAAACGGTTCAAAGGAGGTGGAGTTGGCGTGTTGCTCAATAAATAGAGGGTCGTAGGCACGCCCCAGAAATCCGGAAAAAAAACCAGGGAAAATCCAGTTGTTGGCAGAAACCTGATTGGCAGGAGCATTAAGGCTTACCGAAGATGGCAAAATCGAAGTGTCTTGATTATGCGGTAAAGTTGTAGGAGGGGTAGCCGGAACTCGATGACGGGAGGTAGCTGAAAGAGGAGTTAGTAAATGCTGCTGTTGTGCGAAATTGGTGACGGCGCCCAAACAGGGAAAGTCATCGGGTGCATTTTGAGGATTGGTCGTGGGCCTTTGGTGACGAACTCCGGTTAACATGTAGTGCATGGCTACGGTGTGGGTGTTATCCGGATGGCTCATGCTGCGAACAATGGTGTAACGATCTGACATTTGGGCAAGTCGAGGAATGTGTTCACCTACAAAGGTATCTGGACAACGCGACGCAATGGGACGAAATTCGCCACGAATTTCTCGTGGAGCATCCGGTTTTAAATCCCAAATGTCTTGATGGGCCGGTGCGCCAAACATGAACAGTACAATACAGGATTTGGCACGGCCAAAAGTTTGCCCCGAAGGAGTTTCTGTTTTCGAAAGGCTGGTGGTTTGGCTCGCGAGCAGATCCGGTAGGGACAATCCTAAGGCACCCAGGCTGCCAACTTTTAACCAGTCACGTCTGCGCGTTTCTTTACAACCCATTGTCGGTTTTCCAGGAAGAGAGAACAAAAGGGTCTTTCTTTCACGTTTGGAGGGACATTAGCAGCACTTGTGTGGCAGTGTTATCAACAAAAGTCATACAAAGTTAGCAGCGGGGTGTAGGATTTTCTATAAGCTGATTCAGAAAAGGGGTCATGCACCGCTGTTGAGATCTATGACCATGATTCAAACGGACCTTACGTAACAGCAGGCGGTCGAAGGACACTTCGTAGAGTGAGATGGAGGCTGTTACTGATTGTGGTTTCAAGGGCGACGCTTTTTCTCGCAGTTGATTTCAACAGGTTCATTTTTGGATCCAAATTCTTCTGCTGCCGTACCTGTGCCTAATAACATGGTGGCAACCACACGACGGCTCTGTCGATCTGTCGTAACCGGGATATAGGTGATTTTATTCTGAAACACACAGTAACGCGGTTTTGGTGCGAAAGAAAAGACGGCCGTCAGCAATAGCCGGAGTAGCGATACAGGTGTCACCCATGTCGTTTTTGGCGAGGATACGCAGATTGGGTTCATCTGCAAGTACCATCACAAAACCATTTTCTCCCGTAACATAGATCTTTCCATCTCCCGCTACGGGTGAGGCATAGTATTCGCCCAGATTCCGAATCCTTTTCAGGTACCAATGCTGTTCTCCGGTGTTCGCATTAAAGCAGCTTGAGATACCACCTCGTTTGACCACAAAAAGCCGTTCATGAACCACCAAAGGAGAAGAAAGGTTAGAAGGTGCACGTGTTTTTGCAGGTCTTTGCCAAAGAAGGTGTGTATCGGTAACATCTCCTGATCCGCCACCTCGCACAGCCTGTACAACGTTCCCTCCGCCAACCATATTATCCGGCGATTGAAATGCAGCATCTATTTCGTCATCGACCAGAAAACCATCCTGATTAATATCCCCCCGCTTGAATTTGGTGCCAAAGGAGTCAGGAACTTCCGAGGGATCGAGTTTTCCGTCCTGATTCGTGTCTTTCCACTGGAGCAAGGCGTATTTCAGAACTCGGTCAGTATCTCCGTAACTCTGTACCGTAATGTAGATCGTGTCGTTGTGTACGACCGGGGTGGTCATGATGGTGCGCAGCAATGTATTGCAAGTCCATTGTTCTTCACCGGTTTCGGGATTGTAACCTTTCAGTTTTCCACTACCTGCAATCACGACATCGGTTCTGCCATTTGCAGTGCACAAAACAGGAACAGCATATCCGGCAAGCATGTCCTCTCGTTCGGTTTTCCATCGCACTTTGCCCGTGAATTTGTCCAGGCCCAGAAGAAAAGGATTAAGGTCATCGTCTTGGTTGAAAATCACCAGGTCCTTATAGACAATCGGAGAAGCAGCTGCTCCCCAGTCCAGAAGATATTGGGGGATGGGAAGTTTGTGTTTCCAGAGGACCCTCCCGTCCCAATCCATCCCAATCAGTCCCAAGGTGCTGAAATAGGTAAAGACGTGTTCGCCGTCTGTAACGGGTGTGGATGAAGCCGCGCTGTTCGGAGGGGTGATCGTGGGTAACGGTCCGGTGTCAAAGGATTGCTCCCAGATTAATTGCCCTGAAGCGGCATCAAAGCAATACATGCTAAAACGGTTCGATTCCGCCATGGCCGTGATAAAAAGACGCCCATTAGCCACCACGGGAGAGGATATTCCGTCACCTAACTTGACGGACCACTGCACATTTTTTTCGTGTGAAAATTCCACTGGCAACGGAAGTTTGGAAGAAGAAACACCACTGCAATTGGGTCCGCGGAACTGTGGCCAGTCCTCCGAAAAGAGTGGCGAGTTACCCAGAATTGAGCAGGTGAATATCAGCAGTCCATGGAAAACCAGCGAACCACGTATTTTCTGTTTCATAATCGGTTTCCAGATGATGGTGAAGGGCACGGACGTAGACGTATTTGATGATACCATAGCGTGCACGTCGGGGGGACGCAACGGACCTGATATCAGATCCTCCGATAAAAAGGTGTGGGCGGTACGGTCTCGTTTCCCCATTCGGTCTTTGTTCAGGGAATCGGTAATGGCTTGAAGGGAAATCGGCTGTAGGTCAGTGGCATTGGGTAACCGAGCTTGTCGTAAAGTTACCAAGACGCTGCTCTGACGTGGAATGCAATCGTTTTTTCTTAATGGGGATACTTAGGCAATAATCGATTCTATTACCTGGCCGCCAATATCCGTGAGTTTTTCCTCTCGCCCTTGATGAAGGTAGGTAAGGTCATACTGGTCGAGCCCCAGAAGGTGGAGGATCGTAGCATGAATGTCGTGTACATGGTTTCGATCTTCAACAGCGCGAAGTCCCACTTCATCCGTTGCCCCAACCGTCTGGCCGCCTTTGATGCCTCCGCCGGCCATCCACATGCTGAAACCAAATGGGCTGTGATCACGTCCGGTGGATCCCTGAGACATGGGAGTACGACCAAATTCTCCTCCCCAAATAACCAGGGTGTCATCAAGGAGTCCTCTGAGGCGGAGATCCTGAAGTAATCCCGCCACCGGTTGGTCTGATTGACCCGCCATGCGCAGATGATTTTCTTCGATATCCCCATGTCCATCCCATGTGAGGTTACCCGGCCCTCCACCACAGTAGAGCTGCACAAAACGAACACCTCTTTCAACGAGTCGTCGCGCTAACAGGCAACGACGACCAAACTCCTGTGTTTCCTTCTTGTCGATACCGTAGAGATGATGGGTCGCCTCAGTCTCTTGATTCAGATCAACGGCTTCCGGGGCATGTTGCTGCATACGAAAAGCAAGTTCGTAGGAAGCGGTACGCGCTTCGAGTTCAGGATCATTGCGATGTTGCGGGGATTCCTGGTTGAGCTGAGTCAACAGATCCAGACTGGATCGTGTCCGTCGTCGCGTTCGTCCGGAAGAGTTACGGAGGTTTAGAATGGGAGATTTACCTGAACGAAAAAGCGTTCCCTGATAGACAGGTGGCAGAAACCCGGATCCCCAACTTGGAGGGCCACCAACCGTGGTGCCATCGGGGTCAAGCATTACGACAAAGGAAGGAAGATTCTGGCTTTCACTGCCCAGTCCGTAGGTTACCCAGGATCCCAGGCAGGGATGTCCCATGAGCACCCGTCCGGAATTCATCTGATAGATAGCGGCTGCGTGAGTAACACTGTTTGCATGGCAGGATCGAATAACGGCGAGCTCATCAGCGCAGGTTTGAAGGTGTGGGAACAAGTCGGAAATTTCAATTCCGGATTGTCCGCACGATCGAAAGGACCGTTTACTCCCTAGCAGCAGTGAGTCAGAAGTAGTCTGCTGAGTTATGACCCGTCCAAAAGAATCCGGCAGCGGTTTTCCATGTAATTCGTTAAGGACAGGTTTGGGGTCAAATGTTTCGATGTGACTGGGGCCCCCTGCCATGAAAAGGAAAATGACAGCTTTGGCACGTTCTTTAAAATGAGGAGGTTTGGGGACGGTTGGATTACTTGACATTCGCACCTCGTCCGACGCACCTTGTGCCAAAGGCAGGAGATGATCCTTGGCAAGCAGTGAGGTCAGTGCAACCGATCCAAAGCCGTAGACACTTTGAGAAAGAAAGGCACGCCGAGAGTTTTCTTGTTGTGAGTTGTCAAATACTGGGTCAGAAGACACCATGTAGCCAATCCTCAGGGTACCTGTTGCTAGTGGATATACATGAACTCGTCGAGATTAAACAGGACGAGACAAAAATCAGTTAAAGCGGTTTTGAGATTGGGAGAGGATGTGTCGGAGTCGCTCAAGAATGTACTGTTTAATGTTTCGTAATCAGATTTTTTCAAACCAGCTTGATTCATAATAAACGCAGATGACAACTCCCGTTCCCTGGATGTTGGTTGTCGGCTTAGTACGCGTTGGTAGGCGTTTTGTACAATCGCGTTCAAAGGTGATTCGCTATGTTCCAGTTCCCCCCAGAGACGGGCTGCAAGAACCGAGGCCTGGTCATTCAGAAAAGGGCTGTTGATCATAGAGAGTGCCTGCCCTGAGTGCGTGCTGATGTGACGCTGACCACAAGAGGTCATCGTGCTTGGGCTGTCAAAATTCTCCATGAGGGGGATTCGGACATTTCTCTTCAGAAAAAGGTATATCGATCGGCGCAAATGTTCTTTTGGATCGGAGGTGGCCTGCCAGCTTCCTTTGTAAATGAGGTTGGTAACTTCGTCATTCAGAGGAACGAATACGCCAGGGCCACCAACCTTGGTCTCTAAATTGCCGGCAGCCATGAGGAGGCTGTCGCGAATTTCTTCGGCATCCAGGCGACGGCGCGGAAATCGGCTATAACGTTTGTTTTGTGGATCAAGTCGTTGCGATTTGTCCGATTCGTAACTGGTTTGCTGGTAGGTCGCTGAAAGCACAATCAGCCGGTGCACGGATTTGATGCTCCAGTTACCTGCGATGAACGTGGTAGCCAGCCAGTCCAGTAGTTCAGGATGGGTTGGAGCTTGTCCACGATGTCCGAAATCATTGGGTGTTTCAACTAAACCACGTGAAAAATGGTGTTGCCATATTCGATTCACCATCACGCGCGCCGTCAGTGGATGTTCGTTGCGTGTTAACCATCGCCCCAGTTGGGTACGGCGTGCACCGGTGTGGTCGAGGGTTCCTGTCAGGTTATGGTCAGCAAGGGAAGACAAACTGACAGGAAAGGAGGGGGCAACTTTTTCGAGTGGAGATCCAGGATCACCTCGCCGAAGTATGTGCGTTTCGGGAATAGAATCGCTCGCATCTGTTACGGCCATGGCTTGAGGAAGGTCAGCCGGTTTGTTTTGTTCCAAAGAGGCTTTCTGCTGGAGCAGATGGGTTCGTTCTGCCTGATGTTCGGTCTGAAGAGCAGACACGAGTTCTGATTCGGTAACCGCTATGGCACGTAGCGCCTGTTTGGCCAGTTCCACCTCTTTCTCATTTCGTTCTTTTTCCGGAATCGCGAGAGCCAAACGAAGGTCATCCGGTAAGTTTGCAGTTTTTTCCTGTTCGAGACGGGATCGGTATGGCATTTCCAGTGTGCGTATCTGTCCTGTCAGTTCTTCGACTTTCTGATTCCACAGGGTCATCTGTTGTTGATATGCCCGCTTTTCTTCTGGCGACGCAAGTACAACGTCCTTGGGAAAAGTCGGGGCAAAGAAAGCTTGCAATTGGTAATAATCCGATTGGGCAACAGGGTCGAACTTGTGATCATGGCATCGGGCACAGCCGACGGTAATTCCAAGAAATGCAGAACCGATCATGTCGGTCATTTCGGTTAACACTTCCTGTCGGTTCTTTTTTTCATCTTGGTTACCGGCATTTAATCGAAGCGGTCCAAGGCGGTGCAGGCCTGTTGCAATGATGGCTGCAGGATTTTCCGGAAACATTTGATCACCAGCGATCTGCTCCTGAACGAAAAGAGCATAGGGTTTATCCTGATTGAAACTGTCGATAACCCAATCTCGGTACCGCCAGGCATTGGGGCGCGGATCATCATATTCAAAACCATCA
>CAXEIY010000144.1:0-8195 GCA_963996245.1 uncultured Planctomycetia bacterium
CGGGAATATTCTTCTCAACGGGAAAAAGCACGCTCAGCGTGGGTAATCAGCGCATGCATCTGGTAGCCAGTGATTGTGGCGGGCCCCGAGGTGTTGGAATGACTGCGGGTAAAGCGTGTTACCGCACGCGTACCAGTTTCATGATACGACCTGAAATATTCCAGTCCTGGATGTACAGGTTTCCGTCCCGATCCCAGTAGGAACCATGTGTTCCACTAAAGATTCCTTCGATCCAGTTGTCCTGAGTGACGTTGAAGGAGACTCGGGTATCCGGATTTACGTTATGTCCGAGAATAGAAATAATCGTATTGCTTTTGTCAAGAATGACAAGGCGTCCATGGAGATCGGGAATGGAGACATAGTCACCCTGTACGGAAACAGAGGTAGGCATCCCGAGGCCAGTGACGACTTCGGCTATAAAATGGCCAGCAAGATCGTAGTGTACCAGACGCCCTTTGGGTTGATGATTTCGGTCGCAAATCAGAAGACGGGCTGGTTCGTACCGTGTATCCAGAGTCATTCCATGTGCGGTGTTGAATTCTTTCAGACCATTTCCTTTTTGACCGAAGTGTCCAAGATAGTGTCCCTTCTGGTCATATCGGAAAATCTTGTTACTGGCATATCCATCTGCCAGGTAGATCACTCCGTGGGCTACCGTGATGGCAGTCGGTCGAAATTCTTTGCCATCCAGCCCTGATTTATCGGGGAAAGTAAGACGCAGGACAATTTTGCCATCGCTGGCTCGGAATTTGATTCCTTCACGGTCATTGTTGCGAGCTCCATAGATATATTCAACGCCGGACTCTTCGCGAATTTCCAGATCATGAATGTCCGAATACTTCTTGCCGAGAAATGAGCGGAGCACTTTGCCTTCAGGTGAAAATACGACAACTCCCTTTTGGGCACTGGTATAGATGCTGCCTGCCTGATCGATGACCACTCCCCCATGGGTCGGGCCCAATACGGATTGGCCATCACCATCCAATCCCCATCCGGGTACGGTGTCAAAAGTCATTAGTCCACTACCCATTCGAACCGGCTTGATTTTCTCGGCTGCCAGTATGGGGAGTGAAAGAACCATGCAGCTCAAAAGGGTTATCAGCTTGTTCGACGGTATCATAGATCTCATTCCTAATGGCAAGTGTCTACAGAGTATGGTAACGATGTGGAAATCTGGTTTTGGTAGAGGATGTTACCCTCAACCAAGACACTATACCGGTCCCATACATGAATCTCAACGATGTTGTTAGTCGGATTGATAGGAAGTTATTTTGCCACGATAAAGAGAGTCCGTTAATCGTGCCCCTTTGAAAACAGATATCGCATGACGATGAATCACTTCCTGTTATTCGGGCGGTTAAACCGTGATTGTCGAGCGTAATTGTTGATGTCGGGCTTAACATAAAAAGGATCGTTGAAAGGGTGGGCGGGTTGTAATGAAGAAAGGACCGCTTGTTATCAGATCGGGACTCCTTCCGTACACGGATATCTGTTATGGTCTAGTCTGTGAGTCACTAATACGCTCCCGGAACGGTTGACCAAACAGACCATGCAACAGATTCGGAATTTTTGCATAATTGCACATATTGATCATGGTAAGTCAACGCTGGCTGACAGACTCATCCAGGCATGTGATGCCGTCACACAGCGCGAGTTTCGTGATCAACTTCTGGATGTCATGGATATCGAACGTGAGCGAGGTATCACGATCAAGAGTAATACCATTACGCTGTCCTACGACTCTAAGGATGGACAGACATATTTGTTAAATTTGATTGATACGCCAGGCCATGTTGACTTTTCCCATGAAGTCCGACGTTCTTTAATGGCATGCGAGGGTGCGCTGGTAATAGTGGATGCGTCTCAGGGAGTCGAGGCGCAGACGGTTGCCAACTTTTATCTGGCCCTGGAACACGATCTTGAAATGATTCCCGTGATTAACAAGATTGATTTGCCAGGCGCTGATGTCGAGCGTGTGCGTGAGGAAATTGATGCTGACCTGGGACTGGATCCGTTTGAAGCAATTCCTGTGTCCGCCAAAAAGGGTGTCGGGATCGAAGAGGTACTTGAGGGGATTGTTCAAAAATTACCCTGTCCTTCCGGTGACCCGGAGGCGCCTCTCAAAGCGCTGATCTTTGATGCTTTCTACGATCGATTTCGCGGTGTGATTCTACAATGTCGTATCATAGACGGTACGCTGCGGCTTCGCGATCCGATTCACTTCATGCATTCCGGTCAAGATTTCAAGACCGAGGAACTCGGGTACAATCAGCTTGAATTTCAGCCAAAACAAGAACTTCAGACCGGAGAAGTAGGCTACATCATAGCTGGGATTAAGACGGTTAGAGAGATACGTATCGGCGACACGATTACACATCCTGATCGTCCTACAGAGAAGCCGGTTCCAGGGTATCAGGAAGCTAAACAGGTTGTTTTCTCATCCATATACCCCATCAATCCTGATGAGTATAAAGATCTCAATCAGGCGCTTGAAAAACTTGCCATCAACGATCCGGCACTCACTTATGAAAAGGACAGTTCGGCTGCATTGGGTTTTGGATTCCGCTGCGGATTTCTGGGTCTTCTACACATGGATGTTCTTCAGGATCGTTTGAAACGTGAATTCGATATTGGTCTGGTACTTTCGGCCCCGTCTGTTCAGTACAATCTGAGCCTTACCGATGGGGAATCGATAGAGGTTGATAATCCAAGTTACTGGCCAGATCCTATGAAGATAGCGTCGGTTTCAGAGCCTTTTATCAAGGCCTCTGTGATCAGTCCAGAAGAGTATGTTGGGTCGGTCATGGAGTTATGCAGGGAGCATCGATCGCAGGCCCTGAATATGAATTACCTGGCAGGTGGAAGGCTCGAGGTAATCTGTGAGTTACCACTTGGAGAAGTACTTTTCGATTTCTACGGAAAATTAAAGGCGGTTACTCGTGGATATGGATCATTTGACTATGAAGCGGTTGATTATCGTGCCAGTGACATTGTCAAAGTCGATATTCTTGTAAACAAGGAAATTGTGGATACGCTTGGCTGCCTGGTTCACAGGGAGAAGGCTCGCGGAAGGGCACTCCATTACTGTGAACAGCTTTCTGAAGCAATTCCCCGGCATCAGTTCAAGATACCGATACAGGGGGCTATTGGGGGTACCATTATTGCGCGATCTACGATTCAGCCTTATCGAAAAGATGTAACCGCAAAGCTGTACGGAGGTGATGTGACACGTAAACGTAAACTTCTGGAAAAGCAGAAAAAGGGCAAAGCAAGGATGAAACAGATTGGCCAGGTCCAAATCCCTCAGGAGGCATTTGTTGCGGTGTTGCGTTCTGACAAAGACTGACCTCTCTATGATGATTGAGCAAGAGGAACACTGGTGTTGTCAGGTGTTTCCATGGAAGATCAATCATGGTTTGCTGGTTTGTTGAACCTGCCACTGGGAATGGATGTTGCAGACACGTGTCTGCGACACTGGGATGAAGAAACTTGTGTCACGGTTTCTTGATGGCAAGCTTAACTACGGATGTAGCAGATTTTCAATCCAGTAAAGGCCACTGCGTCCAGAAACGACCAAGTCCAGATCGCCATCGTCATCCAAGTCAATGACCTTCGGGTCCAGACCAAATCCAACGGAACCACCTGAAGTAATGGTATGGCGTCTCCAGTCATGACGTTCCGCATCATATTGATAACGGTAGATTACCAGCGGGTCCCGGGCCCCCGGGTCACGCCCCTCGTGTGCCATGTATCGTTTTCCCGTGATCACCTCAGGATGTGTGTCTCCGTCCAGGTCGGCCCAGAGAAGGCTGTGTCCCTGTGACCAGGAGGTGTCAATGGTATGCGTTACCCATATTCGACGACCGGTCTGGGCGATTCTTTGCTCGAGCCAGTAGATCCCGTAATGGTGTCCACGTGCCCAGATTAAATCACGGTCACCATCTTTGTCGACATCCTGTACCAGGATTGGAATGCTGGTATCCGGATGAAGATGGTATTCCTGGTGCCAGAGCCATTTACCTTGTCGTCGATCAACGGGGGCTTCCAGCCATCCGTGCGGACCAATCACATCTCCACGATTATCGTTATTAAGGTCACCAAACCCTATCCCATGCGCTGCAACCTCTTCAGGTAGATCGTATCGTACCCACTGGGAATGGTTGCCTTTTGGTATTCGTTTCCACCAGGCTGCGAAATGTACTCCATTTGGCAGTATGTCGAGAACGCCATCGTCATCCACATCGATCAGACGTCCGGTTTCCATTCCGCCAGGCTGGGCGATTATTATACGGGGCCACTCGGTGTCTGCGGCGCCGGGATTCTTAACCCAATAGATAGACTCACTACGCCAGTTTACATTTACGACGTCTGTCCATCCATCGTTATCTACATCGAGCGGAAGGTGTGAATAGCCATCGTATCGTCCTCGAATTTTACGTACCTGACGTACAAAATGCCGCTTCCATGAAGGTGATTCGTACCACCATCCACCACAAAATATGTCCAGCTTGCCATCACGATTGACATCGATTGCGGCGCAGGCACTGTATTCGGAAGTCGCATCCAGGGTGTGAGTACGAAACGCGATTTCGCTTTCCTCACTTCGTGTAAACTCAGGCCCGCAGAGCACAGCAGCACTGAGTACTAAAAGCGTCAATGGTTGGCGGTTCATGTGGGTATTTGTTTCTGAGATCAGGAATAGAATGTGTGCGGTTAACCTGGACCGTATGGAGTTAATGTTTTCAATAACGGTTACCTGATAGAAGCCGACGGGACACAGTATGAAATCACGGTGATTATTTGGTGCAGGTATTAACTAGAAGCTGGATGTCAGAATGGTTCCTGGTGGAAGATTTAGGATTGAACATAATTAGCAGCAAAAGAGTACGACGGAATACTGGAATACCTGTAAAGATCGCTTTATAGTACGACCGGGGTGGGGCCGGTGGTAGTTTTATTCTGTTTCTAAATCATGAAATCTTAATGAGCATATGACAACGATTAACCTGGATATTGATGAGACGATTACAAAACTCACCGGACGACACGGATTAGATCATGTGTCGCGCATTCGTAAAGGAGTAGAGCGAGTAGCTTCGCTCTGGCGTGTCGATGACGGTTCTCCGGAAGAGTTTCAGGAGTTTTGTCTGAAATATTTTATCACAGATGAATTGGAACGCGACCGATTGTTGCTTCGAATGGAAACTACCCTTGAGCAGATTCACGGCCATCTTTATGAAATGCGACGTAACCTCCGGAGGTGGGCGGACCTTCGTGGTGATGAAATGGATGGTGTCGATGAGTTGCTTGCGCAGTTCGATTCGGCACCCGATCTTTCTGAACAGGTATATGTCCAGAAAGTGGCTCATCTCGTATTACTGAATATGGAAAAACCCTCCTTAGACGAGATGCTCCAGCATGGGAAAAGCTGGACCAGTAAGCAGTGGGCCGAGGCACGTATTGGCCAGTCGTTTAGAGCACGTGTTCCCAAGGAAGTTAATGATCTGGCACGCGAACTCGCCTTCCGGGCGAGTCACTGGGTGGCCACTTTCCATGTTCCCGTAGGAACGGTAGTTGATAGTAACGCTAAGCGATGGTTTGAATCAGATCGTAAACTGGTGGCGCACTGGCTAATTCGAGAGGAACTCAAGTCGGCTTATAACGAAGCGGATGGTATCAACAAACAGCGCGCTTTGGCATGGGTGCTGGCGCGTCATATTGACGGGACCATTCCGCAAAGCGTCATGGAGCAAGCTTCCGAAGATGATTGGGATCCAGAGACAAATAGAATCGGGGACAAAGATCCAGGAAAACTACTCGGAGTGATCCGATATCAACGGTGGATGGACCAGGTTGAGGTAGCCAGGGCTTTTGATCAGCACTATCCAGATCACCCTACTGCGCTTTCAAGGAAATTTGATCTGCAGCGTGAAATTAGTGAACAGAATGTGGAACATATGCTGGTGGAACTGCTCGAAGCAGAGGTGCGGAGAGATCTGGCTGCTTTGCTGCGTACACGTTTGGATCGTGATCTGGAATCGCACGACATTTATTTTGACGATCTTTTTGAATCTCGGCCGGCAGAAGATCTGGACGGTATCGTCAAAACTCATTTTGAAGATGAAACTGCGTTACAAGCTAAATTACCAGAGCTTCTTAAAAGCCTTGGTTTTGCCCCTGATGTGGCAGAATTTCTGGGCGGTCATATCCGTGTAGAGATAGCCAAGGGTGCTGGTCATGCGATGCGGCCCATGTTGCACCAATATGACGCCTGGTTACGTACCAATCGATTGGATGACCAACTCGGGTGGGATGGCTTTGAAACAGCGATGCATGAACTGGGTCATAATATCGAACAACTGTTCTCCTGTTATTATGCCCCAAGACCGTCGCTTCAAAATGTTCCTAATACGGCCTGTACGGAGGCATTTGCTTTTCTTTATCAGTCATTGTCCAAGCGAGTCCTTGGAATCGAAGATGAAGCGGAGAGTGAAGTAGCCTTTGGGAGAGAGTCGATATCAGCCATGTTAATGGCATGTCAGATTGCCGGTCCCTCTCTCGTGGAATTGCGCACCTGGAGATGGATTTATGCTAATCCGGATGCGGATGCGGCATCTTTGCGTGAAATCGTACTGGGTATTGCCGATGAAGTATGGGATAGTTACTTTCGAGTTGATTTTGGTAAGGATCCTTACCATTTACTGGCTGCCTATCAGCATATGGTGGCATATCCACTCTATCTTGCTGATTACGCCCTGGGACAAATGATCAGTCATCAGATTCGTGAATTTGTTCAGGACAAGGATATTGCGAAGGAAACACAACGCATCTGTTCGATAGGAAAAAAGACACCGGATGCCTGGATGCACGATGCAGTAGGCAGCTCGATTTCACCAGCGCCACTCATCCATGCAGCGGCCGCCGGTCTGGCTGCTCTCGGGCAGAGGGAATGAAGTAATTCGGAGGCTCAGAACAATGGATAGATCTGTCATCTCTGCAACTCGGCGTTTGTGAGTCGCGAACGGTTTCAAGGCATCTGTAGTCAGTGGATACAAAAAAGCCTGCCTTTTCAGGCAGGCTTTTTGATTTCAGTCATTATCTGTCGAGATGACAAAAGACTATTTGTGTGCTTTATGGCAAGCACCGCAGTTAACGGCTTTCTTGAGCGCGTCCTCTGCGCCGTCCTGGCCAAGCACCACTTTAGCAGCTCCAACTACCGCAGCACTGGTTTTTTCAGTCCAACTGCCTGCTTCACCTTTGGGAACTTCATGATCGTACATGGCTACATAAAGATCCAACAGCTGAGATTTTTCTTCTGCGGATGCGTCACCAGCGGTCACTTTTTTAAGTAACCCTTCTTTGTGCGCCTTACCCATGACTTCTTTCAGGGTGTACTTGGGGCCAACCAGTTTGGCTGTGTTGGTCACGGCAAGTGCCACGCCAGTTCCGAATACAAATAACGTGAGTCCTAAAGCTAACCGCCTCATCAAATCCACCCTCCTGATGTGAGCGAAATATTATTTATAGTTAGGAGCAAATGCTGCCATATTATCGCGTCTAGTGCAACAGTAAACGGTGGTTATTTTCTGAGGCAGGCATGGAAATAAGAAAGATCAGGATTCGATTGGGATGAGCCTTGAGGGTTGACATTAAAATGTTTGAAGGTTGGTGCGTAGGCCGGCCTTTATGAACTCGGAAGCTATCAGGCTGGTTTCATAAGTGTTGGGCAATAAAATCACTTTATCGAAAAGAGGCGGAACGTGTTTTTCCGGTGTGTTGCAGTAGGAATCCTTCTGTTGGCGACAGGATTGTCGGATGCAGCAGAGCGTCGACCCAATATTCTATTTATTGTTACCGATGATCAATCACCGGAGACCCTGCGTATATATGGCAATACGCTGTGCGAAACGCCTAACATTGATCGTCTCGGATATGAGGGCATGGTTTTCGAGGATGCACATCACATGGGCTCCTGGGCTGGTGCGGTGTGTACTCCATCACGCACCATGATCATGACAGGAAGAACTTTATGGAATATTCCAGGCGCTCATGGTCCGGGTGTCAAGTTTCCTGATTCATTCAGAAAACGGGTTGCCGAGGAAAGTCTACCTGCCGTTTTTAACCGGATGGGTTATCGAACCTTTCGTACTTGTAAACAAGGAAACAGTTTTAAGGAGTCCAATCAACTCTTCCAG
>CAXEIY010000145.1:0-34286 GCA_963996245.1 uncultured Planctomycetia bacterium
GGCCCTGGCTGCCTGTGTGACCGCTGATGGCAAAACCACGATTACCGAGAGCGAACTGCTTCGTACCGTTGCCCTGGACCTCGATTGCCCGATGCCTCCCCTGCTGGTAGAACTAACCCCTCCGGAAGCGGTCACCTGAACCGGTTGATGACTATGAATTTTTTCGAACATCAGGACCAAGTCCACCGAAAGACCAGATTGCTCATACTGGGATTTTGTGTGGTTCTGATTGTCTTTTCCATCTGTAACACCCTCTTGATAGGCATTTTTCTGCAATTAGAGAGTCTCCGTTCCTGGCTGCTGTATTTCTTTTGCATGCTGGCGGCAACCCTGTTCCTGATGGGAGTCACCAATCTGATCATGGCTTACAGGATGAGGTCTGGTCATGCGGTGGCCCGAATGCTCGGCGGAAACAAAATCCATCATTTCAGTTCGGTTCCGGAAGAACGCAGGCTGCTTAATATCATATCTGAAATGTCGATCGCCTCCGGTGTACCGGTACCCACGGTCTATGTTCTGGATCATGAATATGGAATCAACGCTTTTGCAGCTGGCTATGAATCCCGTGACACGGTAATCGGGATTACGTATGGAGCCCTCCATCTGCTTTCACGAGAACAGCTTCAGGGTGTGATCGCCCACGAATTCAGTCACATCCTTCATGGAGATATCAGACTAAATATGCGATTGAGCGTCTGGCTGACCGGGGTCCTTGCCCCTTCTCTAATCCTGCTGTTCTGGATTCGGGGTTTTGAGCTCGCCTCCGAAAACCGGCGCCTTGACGCGGGAGAAAAACTGGGACTGCTGGAACCGGAAGCCACTCCACTCGGATGGATCCGCATGATTACCGGCCTGGGACTCTTTTCGGGCACATGGATCAAAGCGAAAATTTCAAGGGAACGTGAATTTCTTGCAGATGCTTCAGCAGTACAGTTCACACGAAATCCGGGCGGGATTGCCGGGGCACTGTCGGCCATAAAGCAGGTCTCATGGGGTTCGTTTCTCAGGAACAGACAGACGGAAATTACCAATCATTTCTTTCTTGGTGATGTTTTTGACAAGGCCGAATCCTATTCTCAATTGTCCTTCGCCACTCACCCTCCCCTGAGTGATCGCATCCATCGTATCGATCCGACGTTTCAGGGAAAAACCAAGGACGTTTCATTTGCGGTTCTCAATCCGGTCCCGCTTACGGAAGACGAAATCAAGATATCGCAAATACGAGCCGGCACTTTTGTCCCGTTCACAGCTTCTGAATCATCCCTGAAGAACCTCATGGCCGAGGCCGGCAGCGGGGACGCTCTGGCGTCTACCTTCAGTTCACCTCATCTTGCGGCTCTGGCCCGGCATACCTTTGATCATGCTGGAGAAACCTCGTCGGAGCACCTGGCCTACGCATCGATCCTGATCAACTCCTGGCCCGAGACAATTCTGGAGGCAACACAGGAACCATTAGGAGCCTGTGCTTTAATCTATTGTCTGCTTCTGGATCCCTCTCCCGAGATCGCAGCGAAACAGTGGACCTGCCTGGAGTCCTCTGTGACACCTGCCTACCTCAAGGAAACTGCCCGGCTTCAAAAATTGTTTTCACAACTGGGAAGAGAGACCTATCTGCCACTTCTGGAAATGACATTGCCTGCCCTGAGTGAACTGTCTGAACCCCAGCATTCCGTGTTTCAGGACACCCTTTCAACGCTGATTAAAGTGGACAATCAGGTCTCGCTTTTTGAATACGCACTCTACCGTATTGTCAGTCGTCACCTCGAAAAACAGAGAGAGCAGGGAACGCTTATCCCCGAACCCAGTCGATTCTTTGTCATGAAACATCACTTACTGCCTTGCGCAGGGCTTCTGGCAACCCTGGCGCATCAGGGTAACTCGGATTCCAAGTCTGCTCGACATGCTTATAACCGAGGAGCCCGAAAACTGAGAATTAAAGAGGATACCTTTAAACTCTGGCCTGCTGAAAAATGCGGCCCCGCCGCACTCGACGCCGCACTCGATTCACTCAAAGGCACGCACCCGAGAATGAAACAGCGTCTGTTGCGGGCTCTGGCGGCATGCGTACTCTCGGACCGAAAAACAACCCTTACTGAAGTGGAGCTGCTGCGAACCATCGCAATGGATCTGGAGATTCCGATCCCTCCGATCGTACCGCAACCGGCCGAGGCGGAAGCTTAACTGTCGGACGCAAACGTGGACGCTTCCAGCTTCAAGGTCACTTCTTTGGTCTTTCCGGGTTCAATGGTGACGGTCCATTTCCGGCCCATGATGGCCTGATCCGGATCGTTGACATAACCGACTCGCTCCTGCCAGATACGAAACTCATGATCTCCGGCAGGCAGCTGCGGAATGGAAAAACGACCGTTTTTATCGGTCACTGCAAAATAGGGATGGTCCATCGGTAAAATCCAGGCTTTCATCCAGGGATGAATATTACAGGCAACCGGAACCGGAACCGGTGCTCGACGTTTGAACTTAAACTCGATGCTCTTCGCCCCCGGAGGAATGAGTTGATTGACAGCCCCGAAGGGGCCACCCTGGATATTGGTGTTGTGCGATACCTTGTCACTGGATGCTAACAGCAGTGTTTGATCCAGACGTACGGCCATACAGTGAGGTACAAATCGACATCCCTGCTGATCGAATACGATTTCCTTTTTCTTGGAACTGGCCAGATCAGGATGGATCTTGGAAGGTTTGCGTCTCAGGTAAACAAATACGTTTTGCAACCCTCCGCTTTTCGGATCAACGACCAGCGAATCATCAGGCACATCATGTGCAGCGCAGACGACAGCATCCTTGGCCGTGGGCGATCCTTTTCTAATCAGAGGGGGTACTTCCGGAAGGGTGCCGGTAAGCATGATTTGTCCTGAAAGTGCGCCCCAGCCTTCCGGTGCAGCGGCCAGCACTCTGCGGGACTCCAGACTTACTCCTGTGTTCCGGTTTGAAAATAAGACCAATGCGGTCACGACCGCTATTCCAGCCAGGGCAACACGTCCTAAAGAACGATCCATTTCCGGAAAACTCCTCTCCTGATCCGTAATCACCAACGAACACGTGATTCACCGGGAACACCCCGACTGCGTTCTCGGTTAATTTTAGCGGAATTATCGAAATTCGAAAGTCCCTTACCGCAGGAAACAGCGTTTCGGGCTGATCCACCGGACTTTCACAGACTCGTTTGCATCCACGGCTGCAAACCCCATCGATTGCATCTTTCTAATCCAGCAGACTCAAAGACCGTGCGGTATCGGCCAGATCAACTGAAAAACGCTCCAGTAACTCCGTATCGTGCAGAAGCGTCAGACTAATCCGTAACCGGTCGGTCCCCTCAGGTACACTCGGTGACCGGATCGCCGGTACCAGCCAGCCAGCCTCACGAAGCCGCCGGGAAAACTCCATCGCTTTACCAGGCGATCGGACCAGAATCGGGATAATCTGGCTTTCTGAATTACCGATATCCAGTCGAGCCTGTTTCAGGGCATAACGAAAATCGGCAGCACGCGCCAGCAGTTCCTGTCCCAGTGCGAGTTTTCGCTCGGACGTTTCCTGATTTCCTGTTTCAGCCAGCTCCGCAACGCTCGATCGCTCAACCCTTTCAATCGCAGCAATCGAAGCGGCACAGCACGCGGGAGGAAGGGCCGTGGAATAGATATAGGGGCGCGCACGATTCACAATCCACTGACAACATTTCTGACTTCCAACAACAAACCCACCTATTGACCCAAAAGCCTTACTGAAAGTACCCACCCGAACCGGAATCCGCTGCTCCACATTTTTTTCTTCTGCAACACCGCGACCATAACGTCCAAAAACACCACTGGCATGTGCTTCATCCAGGTACAACAGAGCGTCGTATTGTTCTGATAGATCCACCAGGGATTCAACCGGAGCCACATCTCCATCCATGCTGAAAAGACTTTCGGTTACTATCAGCAACTTTCCTCCAGATCGATGTCTTTCTAGCAGCGCTCTGAGGCGTGACATATCCCCGTGAGGATAGACGCGTAGCCGGGCTCCTGAGAGGCGACAACCGTCAATAATGCTTGCGTGATTGAGACGATCTGAAAAAATACAGTCCCCGGGTCCTACCAGACTGCGAATCACACCGGTGTTGGTGGCATAGCCACTGGAAAAAGCAACGGCCGCTGGTGTCTTTTCAAATGCAGCGACCCGCTGCTCCAGCTGTTCGTGTAAATCACTAAAACCAGTCACAAGTGGCGACGCGCCAGCTCCCCACCCTTGTTCACGCACCGCCTGGACTGCCGCTTGAATCACGTTTGCATCACACGTAAGGCCCAGGTAATCATTCGAAGCGAAATTAATACTCGCCGGGCCGTCCCCGTTGGCCTTCCTTGGTGTCACCACTCGTTGACGTAAAAGATGTCCGCTGCGAAGTATCTCCAGCGATGTCTCAAACGTTTCTTCCCAGGAAGCCACTTCCGCACCTTGATTTCTTCAAAAGATAACCGCTACAATCCAGTTCAGATCCATTGTCTGGCTTAATCATGCCCTGCGCTTCGAGTGCTTTCAAGATAGTTTTCAGGTCCAGACAAGGGAGCTGACACGACATGCCAGCGGACATATCCAGAAGCGGTGGATGGAATGAAAGGACCGGTTTGCTTCGATTGTTTTAAACAAAGTGATCACGTTGTACCTTCAATGGAAACGATACTCGAAGCAACAGGAACCGGCAGCCGTCGCCCCAGAACGCAACCTGCTCTCTGAAAAAAGGAGGAGACCATGAATTTATGGCTCGCTATCCCGATCCTGCTCATAGCACTGGGACTGGGAATCAGCTGGAAATTTGGATGTTTCATGTGAGGACCAGAAAAAGAATCCGCTACCCTCACCGAAGAGTAGCGTTTGCTCGGTCGAGCAACAGGCTTTTTTACCCTGGCCCTTCCCCGGTTCTATCAAAGGTCCGACCCCGGTCTTTCACCAGATTAGACATGCCTGCATCTTAAGGAACATTCTGAAAACAACCGTACCTTGCAGGCTACGATGGCCTTGTCGATTGGGTTCCAGAGGCCCTTTCCGATCAGCAACACGTAACGGGAAGCACTTTCAATCCTGTTCCAGAACCGGTAATCGGATAGAGGTCGGTGTTCCGCCTTCGGCCCACTCTTTCACCGGGTTCCAGTGTTGATTTTCATAGTGATTGGTAATATTCCCCGTGTCTGGGGACGGGTTTCCAACACGTGGCTTCCACTCAAGGCCCAGATCCTCAATCATTTGAAGATCTTCTCCATACGGCCTTCCGAACGTAGCGAGATAATTTCCCACGAGAGCCGATGTTGCTCCAGCATAAAAAATCCAGCTCTGGAGATCGCGCAGGTTCCGTTCTCGGCCACCTGCAATTTTCAGATCCTGTTCCGGAAGCACCAATCGGAATACGGCAATGATTTTTAGTATTTCAAGTGGAGCCAGAGGTTCCCGGTCCTCCAGGGGTGTTCCCGGCACCGTGTACAGAAAGTTCAAGGGAACCACATTGGGGTTCAGTTCTTTTAAACTGAAAGCCAGTTGAACCCGATCATCAATCGATTCTCCCATACCCATAATACCACCACAACAGGTCTCCAAGCCCGCTGCTTTTGCCATTCTTACCGTCTCATATCGTTCGTCCCAGGTATGGGTCGTACATACGTTGTGGTAATAATCCCGAGAACTTTCGAGGTTATGATTATATCGCTGTAGTCCAGCTTTTTTGAGGTCATGAGCCTGATCTTCGCTGAGAATTCCAAGTGAAGCACAGCGACAGGTTCCCTCCACTTCCTGCATCCGGTCTACCGAATCGAGAACTTCCGGCCAGTCGTGATCGGAAGGCCCCTTCCCCTGATTTACGATACCAAAAGCACTGGCACCAAACTGACGTGCATCGGTCATGGCTTTGACCACTTCATCTGAATCCATCATGGTACGAGCGGGTACCTGAACCTCGTGATGAACGCTTTGGGCACAAAATGAACAGTCTTCGCTGCAGTCACCAAACTTGCTGGCAACAATGGAACAAAACGTAACCTGTTTGCCGTGAAAGTGATACCGAACCTTGTGTGCCCAGTAAAGCAGATCCCAGACATCTTCTCCGGTAACCTGCAGTAGTTCACGCGCTTCCTCCGGAGTGACAGCCCCACCCTGCATCACACGCTGCCCCAGCAAAGCGATATCAACGGCCGCCTGTCCTTCAGAAGCCGTATTGTCTTTACTTCCGCTGATACGATCAGGTGAGCATCCGCGAAATCCCGCTAGCGACTCATTTGCATTCGAAGAGACAGACATTTTCGATTCCTCCCTGAAATGAGATGCCTGGGAAGGATCAAGACATCTCACATTTCTTATTTCAAGCAAAAGCTCATTGTTAAAACTGGATCACCATGTGTAACCGACAAAGTAACATCACCGGATTCCATAATGAAGAATGTGATTAACCGTAAAAAACACAATCCAATATTCGTCCTGGTCAGACTCGTTTACTCGGTTTGCCGATCACGTAGAGCGCAATGCCAACCAGTACAGCGGTCACGGCGCCGCCGAAAATATGTTCGTTTGCAACGGCAAGCAATAGACTCATAGTGACCTCGCAATCATAATGTCAAACTACAGAAACTAGTACTATTGTCAGGATATCTTTTTATTTCTGCCACACCATATTCCCATTTCGATCGCAATACACTCATGATGGAAGCCGATCCTGCGCACCTTACACGGCCTGTCTGCCCGAAGACATCTGAATTCCGCTCGAGAGCGAGGTTGTTAATGATTATAGGCGAAATATCTGCTAATTAGGAAGATGGGTCATTGGTAACAATTATAATGTGTCCACTCGTAATTATTTGAAGAATAACCTGCTTCACCCAGCAACACCAACTCCGGTCAGCTATCCTGTCATGGTGACTTCATTGTTTCCAGACAATCAACGAGATTTTCAGAGGCGACCTCAGAGCTGCTCCGCTCGACCAGATCCTTAACCTGCCACACATCGCGCTGGAACTCCTCGTCGCCAGCTATCACCGCAATCTGAAAGCCACGACGCTCCGCGTATCGAAGCTGTTTTCCCAATCGGATTGCTTCTGGATACAATTCCACAACAAAATGCTTCTCACGAAGTTGTTTCGCCAGCGTCACATAGGCTGGGTAATGGTCATCTGAAAAACAGGGGATAAAGACACTCGACACCGCCTGTTGGGTCTTAAGCAGCTCCAATTCAGCCATCGCTGCAACCAACCGATCCAGTCCCAGTGACGCTCCCACACCAGGCAGTTCCTGGCGGCTATAAAGCTCAGCAAGATTGTCGTATCGGCCTCCGGAACAAACACTCCCGATTTCTGGAAGCTCATCCAGAATGGTTTCATAAACCGTGCCCGTGTAGTAGTCAAGACCTCTGGCAATAGCGATATCAATCTGCACCCTGGGCTCCGCCCCCACCGCTTGGGCGACACCTACAATTTCCTCCAACCAGGTCAAACCCTCAAGTCCCTGAGAACTGGATTGCAACTGTTCACGAAGCCTGGAAAGTACTTTCTGGTTATCCCCTCGAAGGGACGAAAGGCCTACCACACAGTCGAGCATTTGCTCAGCCTGTGACTTCGAAAGTTCCGCACGTTTCACCAGTTCTGCCAGGACCTTTTCAGGCCCCTGTTTTTCCAGTTTGTCCAGCGAACGCAATACCGGAACGGGATCCACCGCCAATCCCAATGACTCAATGATTCCTGTTAACACCTTTCGATGATTGACACGAATCGTAAATCGCTCAAAACCCAGAGCCTGAAAGAGATCATGAATTACCAGAACCGTCTCTACATCTGCCCTCTTGGAACGGGTACCAATAACGTCAAAGTCGCACTGCATGAATTCTCGAAAACGACCACGCTGTGGATTCTCTGCCCGCCAGACCGTACCAATATGATACCGCTTAAACGGAAAAACCAGTTCGTTATAGTGCTGCGCTACAAAACGAGCCAATGGAACGGTCAAGTCAAATCTCAGTGCAACGTCTCGCCCTCCCTGATCCTTAAATCGAAATAGTTGTTTGTCGGTTTCTTCCCCCCCTTTGCCAAGTAGAATCTCACTGTACTCCAGCGCCGGCGTTTCAATCGGTGAAAATCCATACAATCGAAAAACATCACGTGCGACCTCCATCAGGTGCTCCCTCACCTGCATGGGAGCAGACAAATAATCGCGAAAGCCCTTCAGAGTCTGGGCTTTTATCAGAGGTTTCGTATCTCTGTTTTTTGCCATTGGAAAACGCCTGTGATTTCTGATTCAAAGCAGGTGATGATTGATCGGGGCACCCTAAACGTTGCAGACTACAAAACTTCTGTAGCATTTAAAATGGGTAAGCGGTTAACCCCAGAACGTACCCCGGGACGACTGCCGGGAGGAAGAACGGCTTCCGCATACTCCGATATCTGCTCTGGAAGATCGAAAAACTTGTCATACATTTCATCGTCATCATAGTCACAGTGGTCTGTGGAATATTCCTCACAGATCTCCATTCGATCTTCGTAAATGCCACAAAGATAGTCCGTTTGAAGATAGCGACATTTCGTGTTAATCAATAAATACCAAGCATCCTCTTCAACAAAAATAGCCGTTTTATCATGCGCGAGATACCACCGCATATTGTCAAAATCAGCCCACTTGTTAGGCGTGTCTATTTGCAATGAAAAATACCGGCAGCATTTTGCATTACAAAACGAGCACAGAACCTGTCCGGCCTTCAGATCTGACCGACGCACCTTTTTTTTTCGAGCCATAAACGGGATTCCCCTTCGATTGGACCACCGCTGGATAGTCCGTGGCTGTCGGTCCGTTTCACGGTGAGTCTCAGCATTTTCTCCATTATCGGAAAAATTCCTTAGCCTCGAAGTAATAGGATAAATCGAGTGTCTTTAATTCGGCGACAGCTTCTACGATGGGAGAATGCGTCACCTGGTTGCCACGAAGGGCAACCATGGTTCCGAAATGCTCATCCAGGACAAGCCTTCCGGCGTGGATGCCCATCCGTGTACCCAGTACCCGGTCATACGCGCTCGGTGGCCCACCACGTTGAATATGCCCAAGTGTTACCGACCGGGTCTCATAACCCAGTCTTTTCTCCACTACATCCGCTATGATCTCACCAATCCCGCCAAGTTTGACATGTCCAAAATCATCAATGGCGGCGCTTTGCGTAATCACTTCTGCATCGGGCAGCTTGGCACCTTCGCTGACAATCACCAACCCGTACAGTTTCCCCTGGGAACGTCGCTTTTCAAGCACTTCACACATGTGATCCACATTGATGGGAATCTCGGGTATCAATATGTAGTCTGCCGCTGTGGCAATACCTGAAAAGCAGGCAATCCAGCCCGCATGACGCCCCATCGTTTCAACCACTACAATGCGACGATGCGATTCTGCTGTTGTACGTAAACGGTCGACCGCTTCGGTGACAATATTGACAGCGGTATCAAATCCGAAAGTAAAGTCGGTACAGCTCAGGTCATTGTCAATTGTTTTGGGAACTCCCACCACAGCGAGCTGATGATCTTCCCACAGTCGAGCCGCCACCGAAAGTGTATCATCGCCACCGATCGCAATCAGGGCATCCAGTTCCAGCGTTTTAAAGCTTTGAATAACACGTTCGACATGATCTGGATTTCGATATGGATTGGTTCTGGATGAACCGAGAATCGTTCCCCCACGACCTATAATTTCATCTGTATCATGTGCCGTCAGCGGAATCGTGATTTCCTCAACCAACCCCCGCCAACCCTCCAGTATTCCAACACAGGTTCCTTCACTGTTTTCCACAGTACGTACCACAGCCCGAATCACTGCATTAAGCCCTGGACAGTCTCCACCTCCGGTCATTAGCGCAACACGCATCCCCTTCTTTCGAGGCCGTTCTAACGATGACTGCTGCATCATAAAAACAATTACTCCCACGCATTCCTGAAAGCTACTCGCTTATCTTAAATACTTGTTTTCATGTCCGGATCCAGGACATACTCTCCGCAAACGACGATTCGAAAATAAAGATCTTCACTTATCCGCAATCGTCCTTGTCTCTGCTTTTTCAATCACCCAATAGCCTCGTAGACGAAGGCAGATTACGCAACCGATGACAGACGCACGATATCCCTTCGCTACCAGGTACGCTCAACAAACGTCGTATCAATACGGCCCTCCATAAATGCCGCATGGGATAATATCTCACGTAATAGCGGGATTGTAGTCTTAACGCCTTCGACGCGAAGCTCATCCAGTGCACGCTTCATACAATCCACAGCCTCAGCCCGAGTAGGCTGATGTACGATCAGCTTTCCAAGTAATGAATCATAATGAGGGCTGACACGGTACCCCGGTATTACATGGGTATCCATTCGAACCCCAAATCCACCTGGAACATCAAACCGAGAGATTAGTCCCGGACATGATCGAAAACCATTCTCCGGGTCTTCGGCATTAATACGGCACTCAATGGCTGCACCTTGGTGAGTGATATCTTCCTGAGCAAAACGTAACGGTTCGCCATAAGCAATGCGAATCTGTTCCTTGATCAGATCCATTCCGGTAACCATTTCAGTAACCGGATGTTCCACCTGAATACGTGCATTCGCTTCGATAAAATAAAAATCATTATTCTTGTCCAGAAGAAACTCAACGGTCCCGGCACTGACATAGTTAGCGGCTTTGGTCAACTTTACTGCCGCCTTACAAATCTCCTCTCGAACCGACAGTGCTAAATTCGACGCAGGACTTTCCTCGACCAGCTTCTGGTGACGCCGCTGAAGACTGCAGTCCCGATCCCAGAGATGCACCACATTACCGTGGTTGTCAGCGAGCATCTGTACTTCTATGTGACGCGGATTTTCGATAAGTTTTTCGATATAGATACTGGAGTCCTTGAACGCAGCCTGGGCTTCGGTGCGAGCCGCCTTAAGACTGCTTACCAAGGTCACATCGTTACGTGCAACACGCATTCCCCGGCCACCACCTCCAGCTGCGGCTTTGATCAGAACCGGAAAACCAATTTCGTGGGCAACTGCAAGCGCCTCCTCATCGGTTTCCAGCAAACCTTCACTTCCCGGAACCACCCGGACACCCGCCTCCTCTGCAAGCTTTCTGGCTGCAGATTTATTACTCAAACGAATCATGGATTCGTGGGAAGGTCCAATAAATTCTATTTTGCAAGAACGACAAACCTCTGCAAAATGGGGATTCTCAGAAAGGAATCCATAACCGGGATGAATGGCCTGAACGTTCCCAATTTCGGCCGCGCTGATAATGCGGTCAATCTTGAGATAACTTTCAATGGCAGGGGCAGGACCAATCTGAATCACTTCGTCTGCCAAATCGAGGTACGGAGCATCCCGATCCACGTCACTGCAGACTGCCACCGTTTCAATCCCGAGTTCACGACACGCGCGAATAACTCGCAGCGCGATCTCTCCCCGATTAGCTATCAGAATCCTTTGGAACATGGTCGCGATTCACCAACATTTCAAGTGGGCTGGTACAGCCACTGTACCGGGGTATTCCCTACTGGCTCGCTGTACCTCAGGGTGATGAGCAGAGGGCTTTCTTTTTCTGAAACGACCCTCTTGTTTGAATTCATGTGTCTCTTGTCTCTATACAACTATTTCTCTTCTCTCAAAGTTTCCCATTCCTCTTAATCTGCCAACTGCTTACTCGTTTCTTCCTTGTTTCGGTGAAAAACATTGCAGACAGATTATGCATCGATCTCGACACGAAACAGCGGCTGGCCGAACTCTATTGCATCACCATTCTCCACAAGTATTGCGGCGATCGTTCCACTCACTTCAGAAGGGATTTCATTGAACACCTTCATTGCCTCAATGACACACACCGTCATCTCAAGATTGACCTGCGTTCCGACTTCCACGTACGGTTCCGCGTCTGGTGCACTGGCAGCATAATAAGTACCAACCATCGGGCTGGTAATTTCAACAAATCTTCCAGTGTCATCGGGAACGTTCTCTGGCAACGCCGGCGATTCTGAAGCAACAGGGACAACCCGCTGCGGCTCCATTGCCGGCACGGAAGCGGCTGCTTCAGAAGATCCTTTTTGTTTTGACTGAGAACCAGATTTTCTCAAACGGACACGGGCATCGCCCTGCCTGATTTCAATTTCAGTCAGACCATGATCTTCCATCAGCTCAACAAGACGACGGATACGACGAAAATCGAACGCATCCGGTGAAGTATTCGGTGATTTGGATTTCGACACTTGCATATTCATTAACCAGATAAAGGGAGCAACGTGACAGAATGCTGCTCTAGAACTCCGTAATTATTTCATCAAATTCTTTTGTGACTCGTGACAACACCTCACCGCCTTGACGGGTAACCAGTACGTCATCCTCAATGCGAACTCCTCCCCAATTCGGCAAATAGATTCCCGGTTCAACGGTTACCACCATACCGGGTTTCAGAACGGTATCTGAGGTATGGGAGAGACTCGGTGCTTCATGGATATCCAAACCTATGCCATGTCCAAGACTGTGGCTAAAAAAACGACCGAAGCCGGCTTCTTCAATCACGGCGCGGGCTTCGGCATCGACATCCTTCGCTAGCACACCAGGTCGGATTGAGCGGATCGCCTCCTGTTGAGCCCTTAACACAACTTCATATACATTCCTAAGTTTCGTCGAGATTTTACCGGTCACCAAAACCCGCGTCAAGTCGCTCTTATAAAGACCCGTGTCCGCCCCCCAGTCAATCAGTAGTATGGAAGACTCCCCGAGTGTGCGTGAAGTGGGGCTCGCATGCGGAAGCGCAGCCCGTTCACCGACCGCTAGAATAGGCGGAAAACTGGAACCGTTTGCACCAAAACGTCGCATCGTATGCTCGATAAAGTCAGCACATTGTTTTTCGGTATGGTGTGGCTGAATTCCGGCTCTAAACACAGCAAATGCCTTTTCCGCGATTTTAACTGCTCGACGGATTATGGAAATCTCGTGAGCATCTTTGATCTGTCTCAAGGTCTCAACGCTTCCGGATTGTGCCACCATGGCAACCTGGGGTAATACGGACTTGAGTTCCTCATGTAATGAGACGGACATACTTGCAGATTCGATGCCCAGTTCCTTCAATCGTGTCTGGGTCACAACCTTGGAAACCGCCGTTGACATGGACTGTCCAGTAGGACGAATGTAGACATCCAGATCAGGACATTCCTCTGCCAATTGTGTCCGGTAACGACCATCACTAATCAGCACACACTTCTGTTTGTCCAGCAGTAAATAACTGTCATCGCCCATAAACCCGGTCAAATAGGTTACATTCTTGAAATTGGTAACCAGTAATGAACCGGAACCTGATTTTTTAAGATTTCTCAACAAACGTTTTCTACGTGTCACAAATAAACTCATACTTCGTTTCCCTTTCTCCTTTTATATTTTCACCTTTTCAAACGTTCACCTCTGTACCTCCATCGTTGTCAGTTTCCGAAATAAAAACTCAAACGGCTTTACAGGGGGTGCCCAGAGCCCCGAAAATATCCTCTAGTCACATGATGAACCGGAAACGCGGAGCGTATCAAAGAACCACCGATACCCAGCCATTGTAGAAACACCCGTTATTCTCTTAGCGCTGCCAGCAATGTCTGAATCTGTTCCATAGCCTCGGATGCAACCTGTATTCTTTCCGCAATACGCAATGATTCCCGGGCAAATAGTTCTGCACGATTCTGTTCGATTGCCTGTCGCATCCCTGGCAGAGGCCAACTGGCGTAACCGGTGGTCAAGCCCGGCGCATAGATTAAATGGCGAAACCAGTCCCGTCCCGGTAAACCGGTTGGATCTGTAAACGCCTGTTCCAGTCGAGCCAATGCATCGTTTATCGCTCCCAAAGACGGTCGGTTCAGCCGGGAAAATCCTTGAACCTTATCCAACGCACGGTCAAGACTCTGTGAGGTCAAAAAAAACCGTTCCACGACCGTGTCCATTGTTGAAAAGTCGGATGTCCAATCCAGTCTCTCATGTCCTTCCGGAAGGCGTCGCTTTCGAATGATGATTCGCTTAAGTTCGTCAAGATGTTCCTTCAAAGCGAAACCATAGGCAGAGAAACGAAAGGGTAAGATCTCAGAAGAACTTGCACGCATCAGCAAACGTGTATAAAGCCGCGCAGCCGTGGCATGATATATGAATCCGGGGTCGCCAAATTTTTCCATCCAGAAAAAGTTGTCATAGAGAGAATGGTAGACTCCATACCTTCCACGGAAGTCGACGTCCAGCACGGGTATGCCCAGATGGTCCAGAAAAACCGTATAGTCTGATCCTGAACCAATCGAACGCATCTGTGGAACGAAAATAGCCTCCGGACGGGAAAGCGATACAGGTCCCGATGTCGCCCACTTCTCCTGCTGGGCTTTTACCCACAAAGACCTCAGAGACTTGCCTTGGCGAGGATCCTTTTCGTCCGCTGCAACTTGCAGCATAAAGTCGCGCAACGAAGGAACTCCCGCTAAATCCAGGTCTAGACCGGCCACAGCAGAATCGACGTTGATCAAAAAAACAACTTTTTCTTTGATCTGTTCAGAAAATTGCTCTCCCCATTCCGTTGACCCAAGTAATCCATATTCCTCACCATCCCAAGATGCAAAAACCAGACTTCGGCGAGGTTTCCAGCCGTTTTTCACAGCTTCAGAGACAGCGCGCGCTGCCTCGAGCCACGCTGCCGTTCCTGAACCCGGATCAACCGCACCATAAGTCCAGGCATCTCTATGATTACCAATCATCACCCAACGATCCGGAGTTTCCGTTCCCTTTATTGTCGCGATCACATTCCAGATAGGTCGGATTGCATAGTCCATCACCACTTCGATTTCTATTTCGGAAACTCCAGGACCTGTGTGATAAGCAAAAGGTAATCCGCCCTGCCATCCCTGAGGCACTTCAAATCCTGCAAGGCCTTTCAAAATGGGACGGGCAGCGCCATAGGAAATCGGCAATGAAGGAATGCGTGCCATTTCAGATATTTCCGAATACTCGATATGTCTGGCACCGGGAACCGAAGCCCATCCTGGTGTGGAAGGATCTCCGGGATTCAGAGACAAAAACTGTACCGATCCTCTCTGAATCGCTGAATCGGGGCGAAAAGGCCCGATCGGATAAATATCTCCTTTCATGTACCCGTCATCAGCTGGATCAGAATAAAGGAGAACACCTAAAGCTCCCCGCTGCTGTGCATTCTTGACTTTCAGCCCACGAAAAATTTTGCCATAACGGGCAAGAATGATCCGCCCTTCGACTGCCACTCCCAGATCTTCAAGCCGGTCAAAATCCTCTACCCGTCCATAATTAGCATAAATCACCTGGCCTTCAGCCTTTCCAGATGCTCCATAACCATGGAAAGCAGGAAACGCCGTTTCACTATAAGAATCCTTATCCAGAGGAAACCCACTTTCTCGAAGCGGAATTTTGAATTCTTCCGGGTGGATCAGGCGCGCTGTCACCTTTTTCGGATAATTTAAAAGTACGTGATATTCCGCAATTTCAACTGAAAATCCCATTTCAAGGAGCTGGTCCCGGACATATATCGCCGTTTTGTAATCCTGGGCCGTTCCTGCCACATGAGGCTCTTCTGTCAATGCATGAAGCCATTGACGGGCGCGACTCGGTTGAGGAACATTCACAGCATGGTCTTCAAACGGTTCAAAAGCATCCTGTCCTTCACGCGTAAATCCAAGAAACGAAACGTCATCGCTGAGACGCACTCCAGAGACATTCACCTCACCGGAAGCTGTGGTGTCAGGGTTACCCACAAAAAACGTGTCTTCACTTGAAGATCGAGCTGATGAAGGAAGCATTACAAAGCCGATGCAACAGATGAGGGAGCACATTATTGAAACCGAAAAATACCGATCTGTGCCGCAACGCATATGCAATCCCCTATTCAAAGCAGTCACTCTTCGCGAACAATCTATTTCCCCTATCCTAACACCTCGTTATATTCCCCGTAAGTCTGGAACTACGACTTTGAACTATTCCCTCAACACACCTGCTTACCGCAGTAAAATGAGGTGGTTTTTAACCGTTGACTGCTAGAACCCATGCCCTACCCATCACCTGCGATGGCTGGTAATCGTCATCGAAAGGACTCGATAACCATGGCTTTAATGGTTCCTTCATCATACAACGAGTCGCTCTCGAAATGGATTCCCCGCGCCATGGCTATTTTGCGACAAGCTGGATGTACAGGCGACTCCAACTTGCCAGACCCCACAGACGGCTCCATCGGACGAGTCCTCATAACCCCGCATGCCAAAGACAACAATTCACTTCACCCGGAAGAATTTCAACCTGCTACCGCATTCATCAAAAGCCTTTCTGTAAAGGAAATCAGTTTCTTCCACAAGCGAGCCATTCCAAGACACAGGGTTCGAATACGGTTTGATTATCCTGGCGCATCCGACCTCACGGTTTTAACACTCTTGAGATGGTGTTATAGCGTTAATGATACATGGTTTCTCAGTGGAGGAACCCTGGTGCAAATCCTCTCAGATAGACCGATCGAACCAAAAACTCAAATCCCTCCCAAGCATTTCCCCTCATCGCTTGCTGAACGGAAACACTCCTCCACCACCTCATGAGAGCGTTCATCTCCCGTTTGGATCACACCCTTACATTCCGATCAGGATAGTCCTGATCTCTGACTATTTGTCAGACGGCGTATCTGCAAACACTGTAGATACGATCTCTCTAATCCGATCTACCGATGAAAAATCCATGTGACTGTTCGTAGACTAATTGCAATTTTTACTGCACAATCCCATGATTACGTAACAGACGCAAATGTAACTTTGCACTGCTCTAATAGTGATGATCAAGACGGATCCTTTTCTACACAGGGTTTTAACTCATGAGACAGATGCTCTTAGTTTCCACTGCAATGCTATCCTGGGCTTGTCTCGTAAAAGCCGAAACACCGGTTCCAGAAACCGTTGCGCCGGGTGCCAAGTTAACAGAAGTGTATGTCGACGAAACGATCTTTTTTGAAGGCCCAACCTGGGATCCCAAAGGACAAAAACTGTACTTTACAGCCTTCCATCCACAACAGAAAAATCAGCAAATTCTGAAACTGGGACCTGACAAAACAGCATCGGTATGGCTGAATCAGTCACAGGGAATCAATGGGACCTATCTCCTAAATAACGGCAATTTAGTCGGCGCGCAGGCCTATGGTCACCGGGTCATGCAATACGACTTCGGACCCAATGGACCTGAAACGCACCTAACGGTCATTGGAAGTGATCTCTGGAATCAACCTAATGACATCTGCCAGACTCCCAACGGAGACCTCTACTTTACCGATCCGGATTTTAACAATCGCCAGACCAGTGCGGTCTTTCGTTTTTCAGCTGGAGGCGAATTGACAAAAATCATTAGCGACATGCCAGTACCCAATGGTTTGATCACATCTCGAAACGGCAAGACACTCTACGTTGGGGACAGCCACCTTCTGCTCTGGCGATCCTATCCCATCGATTCCGAAGGAAAGGTTGGACCGGGGCAAACTTTTTTTGATCCCGACACAGAAAACCGAGATTCCCCAGATGGAATGTCCATCGATGAGCGAGGTAACCTTTACTTTTCAGGTCGTGGAGGAGTATGGGTTGTCAACCCTTCCGGGAAGTCTTTGGGCCTGATAGCGATTCCCGAATTTTGTTCCAATGTAACATTCGGCGGAAACCATGGCCGTATACTGTACTTGACATGTAGTGGCAAGCTTTACAGTTTGAAGATGGCTGTCCGTGGCGGTCAATTCCCACACACGGAATCTCCGTAGCTTCAAAAAAATGTGGCCTGCTGAACGGGAAATGTCCCTCAATCAACAAGCCACATTCACATACTTTGCCGGCACTCATCTATTGCTGGATGACCAGGCTGGACAAACCGCCTCTCAGCCACTGGCCATCAAGCTCTGAACCACTCCATTTGAGTAACCCTACATCAATTCCATTAACTCCAGCTACCTAGATTAGTAAGCTCTTGTGTAAGCGTGTGCATCAAATAGGCCACAACAGCAATACCCGCAATCCCCGCATAAGTGAGAAGTCGTTTGATTTTATTTTCCCAAGGCTCCTTGTATACAACCTTGGTAACCGTAGTTTGTTGATTCCATCCGGAATTCTCATGACTCGCAACATTACTCTCCATCGCATTTTCCCCTTTGAAGTGGAATTGAGTTTTCTGTAGTAATGGAAATCGGAGAAACGAAGAGAAATGCTTAAGTCAAAGGATGCTGTCCTTTTTTGCCCTCCAGACAGCAAAACCGTCAGTAAAATTGAGGGCTCTACAATCCACACATCTGAACGCACTAACTCCCCTGCAAAGCCAATAGTCAGCCGATTTGCTCTAAAACCAAAGTACAGGAGTAATATCAGGCCTGACCTCATCATACGGCATATGAATGATGAACCGAATTGGTAACACGTTTCGAACAATCTAGATCCTCCGTATAACCCGGGGAATCGGTCTTGATTGATTCATTCGGTTCACACCGGAATGAACATAGGGCTACCCGCCATGAAAAAGACCGATCCAAACCACCCTCTGGTTTCGGTCAGGGTGATGGCACCAGGTAAATCCCTTTTAAATGGATCAGCGATCCGGAAAGGTCTTCTAGAGAACGGAACCGTAATTTCGATTCTCCAAGTTCCAGTGAAATCGATCCGATTTTCTTGCGTCTAAAGGTCATCTCATTACCCGTACTCGTAACCACACCCTCAATTCGCTGATCTCCAACAGAAACCAGAAACGACTCCCCCGAAGAGTTATCACCACACGACCAATGCATCCAGACATCACATTGTATTGCCTGCGGTATTTCGATCGTCCATTCCGCATAATCACTCTTACTATTCCAGTTTTCCAGAGTCCCGTAGAAACCACTAAACACCAGTGTGTCGCCATAAATGGCGCCATCGCTCGCCGTCAGTAACCATTCACCCTTGGTGTTCTGACGAATCACAGCAGGTTGATTACCGTTAAACTCTTTGGGAGGCGCAGGTGTGCTGGATACATACGAAACGATGTCAACCAGGTCCTGCACTCCTAACTCCTCCTCCCAGCCTTCCGCCATTAAAGACTTCCCTGTACTGGTAAGGGACTCCAGCTGATTACGAAGGATGACCTGATCTTTTCCCTGCTGATCTACTAAAGTGAGACTTGTCCCGGACTCCGCCGATACCAGTCCTGACAACACCTGTCCGCTCTGGGTTAAAGCAAGGTAACTGACATACTTCGCTTCCACGGCAACATTAGGATCCAGAATAGCCGAGAACATCGCCTTCAGCGAACGGTCTGATAGTCCAAGCAGATCGGGTCCTACCGCATTTCCAACATCATTGAATCGATGACAAACAGAACAGTGCTTTTCAAAAAGCTGTTTTCCACGAGCGTCATTTCCCGTCAATCGCTTTCCACGCTGTATGTATTCTGAAACCAGATCCGAGCGAGCGGACTTAGATCGCGGCGCAAACAAGCCTTCTGCCCGCTGACGAACGGTTGCGATCGCATGCCCCAAAAGCTGCTGGCGACGCCCGAGATCAATCTCATTCAGCGCAATATCCCCGTTTTCAATTGCATCCAGCAAAGCCGATGTCGAAACTTCACGTAACAACAACAGGTCTAATATTCGGTCTCTCAGCACAGGAGCATACCGTGTCCACCCGGACACCAGCTGCTTCAAAACCAGCGACAGGTCCGACCATTGCCTCAATTGGTCAATCACTTCCAACTGAAGATTTACCGGAGTCTGAGGTACCAGTAATGAGATCAATTGATTCGAATCTCGTGTTTCATACTCTCTCTGGTAACCCAGCAATCCTAAAGATGCGATTTTGACCGTTTCCTTGGCCATATTATCCTTCAGAGCCTCACGACCGGTTTCCAGCATATCTCGAACCTGTTTCCACACCGGATGCATGGATACCGGAGAACCGTTCAGTTCCATTAAGACACGCCCCTGTTGGCGTCGAAGCGATAGAAATTGTCCCATCATTTGAATCTGCTGGACAGAATATCCGGAATCCAGCCGTTGCGCGACGGACTTCAGAATCCGTAATTCCACGCCCCTATTTCCAGTTGAAACAGCCATTCTCAGCAGAGGTTCTATCAATTGTAATTTTCGGTCCTGGGTCAACCTGGGAGATTTCAAAACTCTCTTTGATATCGAGTCGACATGAAAATTCGCCGAACTCAATATCGACGCTCTCAGATACGGATCTTCCCAGGAATCAATCAGCATTTTCGCTAGTAAAATTCCCGATTCATCAGCATGCCATTGTCCTAACGCATAGGCTAGCTGCATGCGAGTCTGCGGTGCCATTTCATTGTGTAACTCTAACAATCGGGAACCCAGCTCAGGGTAGGAGGTGATTGAGTTTCCGGTAAGCCTCACCGCATGACGGCGAACTCCGTCATGTTTATCCTGAAGTGCATGATCCAGAATTTTGACCGACAAGGCATTTAACCCGTCCAACGTACACAAGGCATGTAATCTGGCCAAAGGGCGATCGGAATCAAACACCATCTTTTGGAGCAAAGGAACCGCATTGTCATCATTTCGCCAAATAATTAACTGCTGAACCGTATCTCGCTGCCATCCATTCGGAGACTCCATCGCATCAACAAGGTCACGGAGAGAAACTTTATCAAATCGTGGAATCCTTTTAGGAGATTTTCCAACAGGTAAAACACGGTATATCCTGCCTTGAAGGTGTCCGGCACGCAGATCGAGTCGTTCCTCCCAGTCGTCAGGAATCCACTGAGGATGTTCAATTACCTGTCGATACATATCTGCAACCCAAAGAGCGCCATCCGGACCGGTTTTCAACATAGCCGGACGAAACCAGGAATCCCTTGAAGACATAAACTCACTCTCCGTCTCATCCTCACTTCGTCGACTGCGAAAAGTCGATCCCTCCGGCCACATCACCTCGCGATGAACCAGATTGTGAACCGGTTCACTCACAAACGTGTTGCCATAAAATCGTTCGCCCCACCAGGTATCTCGAAAGACCATCGCACTGTTGGCAGAAGTAAACCGATTAGCACCCGATGGATCATTGAATCTTTCCACGGTTTGACTGGAAGGAAAAACGGGACTGGCGCCAGGGTTAATAGATACCGGTACACGAACACTCGGAGTAGACAGGTACGGATTGCGAGCCAGGTAGTGATCCGCAAGTACATAGTGAAACATCGGATTGCTGTTGTTGCACCCAAACCAGTTCCCCCAATCATCTCGATTTCTCCCAAACTGAGTCTGACCACTTTGTGTCTCCATCTCACCGGTGTCGGGTCGAATACGTAAATCACGCCCTCTGATATCCAGTACTTGACCTGTCTTCAGAGAGCGCACTTTCCCTCCACTGTCCCCGTTAGCACAATAAATCCAATTGTCGAGTCCCCATACCAGGCCATTGACCCGGTGCTGCTGATTGCCTTCTACAAACCCTTCATACAAAACCTGAACAAAATCAGAACGCCCATCCCCATTTTGATCTTCAGCATAAAAAATCTCAGGAGCCGCTGTTACCAATACACCTTTACGCCAAGGCATGATCCCTGTGGGGTAGCCAATCTCATCGAGAAACAGCACACTCTGATCGTAATTTCCATCTCCCGTCGTATCTTCCAAGTAACGAATCCGTCCTCCTGCTTTACCTTGACCATCGATACCAAGTGGATAATCAGCCATTTCAACTACCCATAACTTCCCGTCTGTCCCCCAGGCGAAAGCGACCGGGTCCATTACCAGTGGCTCAGACGCTACTTGCTGTACCTGAAAGCCGGCACGAACCTCCATCATGCGCAGTGCATCATCGGGTGATTTGGGCCCCGGAACTTGATCCCCTAACAGTTCTGAAAAAGATCGCTTGTCCACAAGATCTGACAGTTGGGCCGTGTGTTCATTCTGTACCCAAAGGTGTTGTTTTGAAAACCAGGCTCCCTGATTAGTACCGTGACGGACAATCTCTGGAATCCTGGGTTTTTGACCAACCCGTCTTCTTTCCTCAAAGACGGGAACCGTCCATCCAACCCGCATGGACTGAAATAAATACAGCGCACAACCTTCTTCATTTGAAAACAGCACATCTTCGTCGCCGTCCTCGTCAACATCGATAAAACGAACACCACGGTCGTTTCCTTCGGCTCCGACCAATCTCATCTCGGCCGGTAATGAAAACGAACACGGCACCCAGCAATGCTGTACAGGATCCCACGAAAACACTCCCTGCTCCTGAGAGTTACTTACCAGAAGTTCACAACTCCCATCATGGTCTAGATCACGTAATCGCACTCCGTCATCTGGGCCTTGATGAACGGTAAAACCAGAACTGTCGGAAAACGGTAATTTCTTATCCGCTTTCTTGTCTTTCAACCAATTCGTTCCATCAAAATGCCACGTCCCTGAAGCACTCGGAGTACGAACCACCATAGAAGCCGAAGTACCGGGAGCGACCACTCCAAAACGGACTCTGATATCCTCTCCTTCACTCGAGCTATTGGATGCTGTTAGAGAAACTGGAAAATTCCCGATTTTCCAGGATGTATTTTCAGGAACCCAGACCCGTGATTGCCTCAATTGCTGGTTTCCGATTACCACGTCGATGTAGCCATCGTCATTCAAGTCGATCAAACGTACACCATTGTCGGTGCCCTCTTCTGTCCGCAATGGCTGACCGGCAAGCAAGTAACGGTCGATGCGGCGCTGCGCCTCTTGAAAAGTCAAAAATTTAACTCGTTTTCCGTACTTTCGAACAGCATAGTCTATAAACGCAATGACCTGTTCACTCTTGATCCATCCATGAGGATGAAAAACCATATCAAACACACCCTGTTTGACAACCGTAGCGTCAAGTGCCTTTTTCATGTCTTCTACGGTAACCGGATTGTTAGCCCCATGAAGGTGCTGCCCCTGCCAGTCACTGGGAACGGTGCAGGGAAACTGCCAACAGAGTTCTCCCACTACATAAGGATAGGGATAGTCCTCAACGACATTAACAAACGTTCGATCAGCCGGCAGGTACTTTATAAAACGATCCTTTCCCTGATCATCAAACACCACAGACTCTGGCAGGTCCGGATCATTGGGTGTAAAACGATTAAATACGGAAGTATCAATTGTGAGAAAATTTCCCGTCGATGTACGCTTATTAAAGATCTCCGCATAAAAGCGTGGACTGGGGGTATTCAGTGAATCACAACACGGAACACGAAACGCAACTGGCGTGTTGTTGGCAACCGAAAACATCAAATCCACACAGCGGTCGTAGGTACTCTTCGCTCGATCAAAGTCCGCACCCTGTAAAATCGGACAGGGATGGTCGATGGTATGAGCTTCCAGGCTGAGTCCTTCCTTTAACCACTTTTGAAGATGCCTTTGCTGCGGATCGATCGAACAGGTCAGGATGCTGACCGGCGCACGCCCGTCAATTTGTTTCAATCTTTCCAGTATAGGTCTCAAGTAGGATTCCCATTTTTCAAAACCTCGCATGTCATCAATACCCAGAATGACCACTGCTTCGATGCCATCCTCTCCCACCCATTGAGGGGTTGTCAGCTTGGGAAAAGATCGGGATACAAAATACGGATCACTTCGATCGAGATAAGTCAATCGATTCCCTTCGGGAACACCAGCCGTCGCGTTCAAAACAAGCGTTAACAATCCCAACGTCCCAAGCATACATTGCCTCATAAACGCTGATCTCCTCAAGTGATGATGGAAAACGATACGGGGATAAAGACATGTCTGCCGATCAATACGGAAAAACCGCACAGCATCAAAGGGCGACTTGTGTCGGTAACCGCTTACAATATTTTTCAGCAGGATTGGTCCAGCAGTGGCATGTATTTACCAGCGACGTTGTATTTCGATCGCTCCAAAGACTACAAAAAACAGAACTGTAACCAACAAAGCTGCACAAGCGACCCATCCGTTACGCAACCGCTTCCCGATCCATTCAGACCGGCTATTCATTAACAGTAATACCAATGCTAAAAGGGGCATGAAACCAGCTCCGATCAAGGCATACCACTTCTGGATTTCACGAAAATGGTAAAACAGTCCCGTTAAAGGCACAATCGCCAAGCCATAAAGAAAGTTTCGGTAAGCCGGAGTCTCTCTCAGATCATGCCCTCCAGACTTCGATCTTAAGATTCCATAAAAATCTGCGAACAGGTAGGGAACACTCTGCCACACTCCGAGCAGGCTGCTACTCACCGCCCCCCATGCGCCGATCAAGAATGCCCAGCGAGAAAAAGTGCCCAGTGGCTTTTCGAGTTGATTCGCCAAAGCGACAATGAGCTGCGACGACTTTTCTTTTTCAATTTCCAGTGTGCTGCCGACAATCAACATGGCAAGACCGAACAAGGCAGTCATCGTGTAGGCAATGGCCAAATCTATTCGACATACCTTCAAGCCGGAAACACCATGACGCCCCGCTTCCTGAATCCAGTATCCATAACAAAGTATCGTTACGGTACCACCCACTCCACCGATCAACGCAACGGTCCAACTTACTCCTTCACCGTCGCCATATGGAATGGACGGTATGTACAATCCGCGAAAAATGGTCTCCCAACTTTCCACCAGCAAGCCAGCCGTCACAATCACCGTTACAAACATGATGCCAATAAACAGACGCATCACATTCTCAAAGAGTCGAAAACTTCCCCACCTTACGAGAACAGCACCCACGGCACTGTGACAAATACCCCAGATGACTTTTCCCGTCTGATCATGTTTCCAAATTGGGAAAATTGCCTGCGCCGTCACGCCACAAGCACTTATCAGCGCGGATCCGACAAAGAAACTCCAGAATAACAAGTACACCAGAAAAATGTATTGAACCGGTCTCCCTAATCGCAGTGAAGCCCCTTTTAGAAGTGTGGTCCCCGTGCTCAGCTGCCAACGAGCCAGACCTTCACTAACGACAAATTTCATGGCCGCACCCACTGGCACAGCCCACAGCACAGCAACGCCCAGCTGACTCCCGGTGAATGCAGCCGTCGCAAGATCGCCTGCACCAATTCCTGTCGCAGCTACCAGAATTCCTGGTCCAATTAATAACATGAACCTATGCATACGTATCCAACACCAACTCTATCGATCGATCAACTTTATACTCTCAAAACCCATCCGCAAGCCGTACAGACTCAAAGTGGAACATCCTGGCACCTAATCTTTCCATGATGTGATTCTTTCCTGCCTCCCCTCCCATTCGAACTTGTGTGCGAGTGCCTGTCTTCAACAAATCCGTATCTGGCTAAGTGCAACCAGTGAAAATAAGTCCCCTTCACACGATCGTTGACCAACCGTCGATTCAGAGTGGCAACGTATGGAGAATCTCGTTTACAGCATGGCACCTGATGGTCTCAAGCATTTGCTGCAAGGATTCGTTCCAGCAAACGTTTTGTTGCATGAATGCCTGCATACTCTTTCAACCGGGTCCCTTCATACTCGATACCAACAAAACCGGAATAACCCGCCTGAAGCACGATCTTCATCATACGGAAATAATCCGTAGCCGTTTCATTTCCCATTTCATCAAAGTCGTGAGATTTAGCGGAAACGGCTTTGGCAAAAGGCATGAGCTCTTCGACTCCTCTATAGCGATCATATTCATAAAAATTTCCGAAATCGGGTAAAGAGCCGCACACTGGCGAGTTCACTCTCTGAAGTACCGAAGTCAGCCACTGGCCGTTCGATGACAAGCCACCATGGTTCTCTACAATGACGTTTATTCCATATTTCAGACCATATTCGGACAATGCACTAAGCCCATCAACAGCAAGCTTAAGCTGCTCCTCATAGGCTCCCTTGCTACGGGCATTGACACGTATAGAATGGCACCCCAGTTGTTTTGCCGCTTCAATCCATTGATGGTGATTGGCAACCGCAACCTTGCGTTTGCTCGAGTCCGGATCACCCAGATCTCCCTCTCCATCAACCATAATTAGTAATTGTTTCACCCCATGGTCACTGGCGCGCGTATTAAGTTTGACAAGATAGCGGTCATCTCGGGCTTTGTCCTTAAAGAACGTGTTGACATACTCGATGGCCCCCAACCCGAACTCCTCACGCGTTACTTTCGCAAAATCGAGATTGTCGAGGCGATTTTGCTGTAAAGACCGATGAAGTGACCATTCTGCAAGTGATAATTGAAACGCCTGTTTCCGGTCCGTCGTAATTGCTTTTATGACTGAACAAGGTGCCAGAACGCCCAAGGCAGTCTTCTGAATAAAATTTCTCCGATCACAATGTTTATGCGTCATGACTTTGTCGGATCCTTATGATAGAAAACGCGTGAGAGGGACTCTCTCCACCGGGCAAAAGTAATTCGGCCACATATAAAATCTTCGATTCTTGCACACCTGAGGAATCGGCACGACCAGGGTGCTCCCGGCAACCATACCTGTAACCGGACTCAGAGGAAACTTTTTTCCAGCGGTGTCTGGTATCTGGAATATGCGCCTATTCGAAAACCATGGACGCGAAACGTGTACCCGGCAATGAGTGATACGAAATACCAGAGATTGATCCGTACTTCCAACCACGGCTGAAATTAAAATGAACTTGGTAATGCGAAAAGAAGTTGCGGCAGACACCTCGTATATGAGAAAAACTTAAAAACAACAGAGGCCCTACAGGTGCGCGCATATCCAGAGGAAGACTGGCCTGCAAGTTGGCCCAAACGTCCTGCACAAGATGCGTAAAGTAGAAAAACACACGAGAAGCGACGTGTGAATATAGGGCATGCGTATCTGAGTTTACCCCAGCAGACCTAAAGCAATCACTGCGGTATCGAAACCCATATATCTCTACAGAATCCGAACCGAAAATTGACGGAAAAAGAATGGGTACTATGCGTTCCACTTAGAAACTGGAAGGGCGCGAATCGCTGGGCGCTAAAACAATATCCTCCGAGCCAATCCCAGCTGCAACCTTGCCATCTTTATTTACGTAAATGTTCGTATCCTTACCTGTCAGTGTATGCGTCGTAGCCCAGCTGACACTCCCGTCAGACCATAAGGTGTTCTGACCTCGACCACCATGGCTTTCACTATTGTTCGATGAATCGGGTACTTCAGGAGGTAGGTCTGACAGGATGGGGACATGATCCTCACGAGCCGACGTCCAGGTATGGTATCTCCTCTTATGCAGATAACCAAAAGAATAGGCATAGTCACCGCCGGCCAACCTGGTCAACACTTCATATCCCTTACTGCCCTGAGGAGATTTCCGAATGTTATCCATTGTCGGAATGGGTGCACGTCGATTGGGATGCTTCCCTTTACCAGGACACTGCAACGCCACAGCATCAGTTAGAAATCCTCCCTGCACAAGAGTCGGCCCATAGACACCTGCAAAGGAAAATTGTCCGGTTTGGGGAACGGGAGGAAAATAGCCCCCCCAGACGTTACTGTACTCATTTAATGCCACTCCAAGACCCTGGAGGTTTCTCTTACAGGCCATTTCCCGAGCTTCCGTGCGACTGCGTTGTATCGCAGGAAAAAGCAGTATTGTAGCCACTAAGACAATCGAAGCTGCGACCACGTAATCTGTAAGTTTAAATTGGAATCTCCTGACCCCCGATCCACTGGAGACATCTCCATGCCCATGGCTTCGGGCAAACACATGGCGTGAGGTACGTAGTGCGAGACCTTCTGGGGCAGGCTGTTCTTCCAAGCGGACTGCATCCAATCCGTTACGTAATCGCTCCACCTCCTCAATCGCTTCCGGGTGGTCTTTCAACCACCTTTCCACTTCCGCCTGTTCTTCTTCATCTAATGACCCAAGTACATAACCAAGCAAATCTTCATGCATTGCCTTATTCATCCTCACCTGTATCGATGGGCCTTCGTTTCAATGCCCCACCTAATTTGATCAGTGCTGAATGAAGCCGTGATTTCACGGTTCCTACCGGGATATCCAAAATTTCTGCTGCATCACGATATTTAAGTCCCTGGAAAAACACCAGCAAAACAACCCCGCGAAGCGGTTCTGCGAGTTCATCAACCGACTCTCGTACCCAGTCTCTGCGCTCCCGGACCTCCATCTCCTCTTGAGGCCCCAATTCGCCATCAGAAAGAATATTAACAAGAGTCCCTACATCACTATCTTCTGGCCCCTGACTATCCAGGCTCACAGCTCTATGCTTACCGGACCGACGAATCGCATCAATGGCCTGATTCGTCGCTATGGTATATAGCCAGGGTTTAAACCTTCTACCTTCTTCAAACAAATGACTCTTCAAGTGTACCTGCAAAAAACTCGCCTGAAACACGTCCTCTGCCATCGCAGCATTGCCGAGATATCTTCGGAGGTAGTTATAAAGCTCCGTTTCAAATCGCTTGACCAAATGGTCAAAAGCCTGCTGCTCACCGGAATCACGGTACCGCAACAACAATTCTTCATCCGAGGGTTCACTGGGACGAACCTGCGGTGACTCCGGTGTTTTTCCTGTTGCTCCAGACATATTACGCTGTGAAAAAGCAGAAAGTTCGTGAGTAGTACATTTTTTCCGTATTTTCTGTGAAATTTCTGTCTCAGCTACAGATCGCCTGACAGGTATTTTGATACGGGCCCCTGATAATCACTCCAGCTGGAGCAATTCACATACAGTTTGAGAGCCTTTACGGAAAGCTTCCTATCTATATCGTAAACCATATTTACAAAATAAGTTACATTAATTTCACCAGGATTACCGGTCGATCCATAACCGCGATACTAAAAACCGAGCCTCTCGTTCTTTTTCCTGTCAGCAGGCACTATCCGCCGGCTTAAAAAATACTGCTAAATTCTTCCGGTACGGGTTGAATCTCGCCGTTTTGATCCACACAAGCCAGGGTACTGTCCGACTCCGCAAGCAGAATATCGTCACAAAAAATCTCATAATGATGTTCAATTCGCGCCCGTGTCACACGAGTCAGCCGTGTGCGCAACGTTAAAAGATCGTCATAACGGGCAGGCCTACTAAACTTACACTGAATTTTTACTACAACAATAAACTGACCGCGCGACTCGATATCGCGATAACTCAACCCTTGCTGGCGAAGGAGTTCTGTGCGCCCAATCTCAAAATAGGTAAAATAATTGGAGTGGTGAAGATATCCCATCGGATCTGTTTCCGCATAACGAACGCGAATCTCAACTTCAGCAACTTTCTTTACATCCTTTTCCATCACCACCACCCCCTCTGATTTAGTCGGCCCACTAGGAACGAACGTCGATCATCCACTACCTGTCCCATCAGTCGGTTGCAAGATAGTGATTTCAACCACATAAGAATGGTGACTTACCAGAAACGTACCCACGTCTGTTATACGCCCAGCACCAGTAGCCTGGCTTCGGAACAATGCGACACACCAGACCGGAAAAACTTAACGGCCAGACCTTTCCAAAAAGATCGAACAGGCAAATAGAAGCAACATCACCCTTTTCTACTCGCCGCTCCTAACTCTATACCAGCACCCGCGAGTCAGGATCAACTACCCGGAAACCGCTTCGTCCAAAAGCGGCTGCGACAGTTTGGCCAAGCAAAGGCGATGCAAACTTAAATTGTGATCCAACGCCTCTTGAACCAGAAATTCATGAGTCGGCTTGGGAACACGAACCGTTACCGTTACCGTCGGGACGGACCTTGCCTTCCTGTCCTGACGCCTACGCAATGCCGCGAGAAGGCCCTGGAGTTCGCGTCCCTGCTGTGCGACCATAAAGGCCTGGCGCCGGTCGCGTTCGGGAAACACGACCTCCAGCGCCCCACCAGGACCCCAAACTGCGGCATGAAACTGTACCCAATCCGGATTCTCTTCATACAAATCTCGAGCCCATTCCATCACTCGAGATGCCTGTGCCTGTGATTCACGATCGGCGGCTTTCAACGGATCCATCAACACGCCTCTCTCCTCATCCTGAGGTTCACTTTCAAATTCTTATCCAATCTGAAAACCAGCACACCCAAACTCGACAGCAACCGCTGGTCTACCAAACTGAAAAACTTACCCAGCCAGCACAATCGCTTTAATCACTCCACGCCATAAGGATACGGGTGCTTAAAAACAAGGCACCCCCCAAAACCAATCTAGGTGTAATCACTTAGATACACCATGCAGCAGGTGCCTACGCATTCATCAGTCCATCTATCATGTCATGTAACTCATTGATTGCATTGATGTTGTGAATACATGGATTATTCACTTACGCCATCCATACTAAGTGTCCACCAAAATAACGATTGTTTTTAACTTTTTTTTATGCGGGACTATCGCGAGGGCTAATTTTCCCCGGTAAATACTGCCTTGTTGCTCTCCTCCCTTCCCCTTAAGATAGTCTTCTCAGAGAATATCCCCGTTTGCAGAAGGAAACCGTCGGTAATGAAAAGGCATGGCCTGACAGATAACAAGGAGCTGCCTTCCTGTGGACGCCGTAAATTCTTACAGGCCTCCACGTCGTTGCCCCTGGCCATCCCGACAGCCATCACCCAGACACTCAACCCACAAAGTCGCCCACCCAAAGCCAAATCTGTTGTCCTGCTCTGGCTCTGGGGTGCTCCCAGCCATATTGACACCTGGGATCCCAAACCGGATGCTCCGACCGATTTTCGCGGACCTTTCTCGACGATAGCGACACGTACTGCAGGTATTCACTTCAGTGAACTACTACCCCACCTGTCCGAACGAACGAACCTTTTTTCACTCGTCCGATCCAACCGAACGTTTCATTCTGGACACCTGCAAGCCGGAACGATCGGATTGACCGGTGCAGCCGAAAATGGAGGCCAGATCGAACCCCATTTTGGATCGATTCTTGCGCGCCACCAAGGATATGCACAATTACCTCCATTCATTTCGATCGGCCGTGGATCTCCCAGAGATGTGGTCGGCCAGGTAAAAGGATACGGAGGAGGCAGGTGGGGACGTGCCTATGACCCGTTCATGATACGTTGTTCTGAATTTGGCGAGGTCGACGTGCCTTCTCTCGACCTCATCAAAGGCCTGACACGCAATCGCTTGAGCAACCGCCAGATTCTGCTGGCTCGAATCAACGAAAACAAACGGCAACCAGACAGCACTCCTTTCCAGCAGTGGACCGACACCCACCGTCGCGCGTACGACTTGCTTACTTCTCCAGATGCAAGAAAGACATTGGATCTGACCCAGGAACATGACTCCCTCCGCCGACAATACGGCCAGACTTCATTTGGCCAGAGCTGTCTGCTCGCCAGACGTCTGGTCGAAGCAGAAGTACCGTATGTCCAGGTCAACTGGAGTCAATACGTCGAGGCCATGACTCCAAACTGTGACTTTGGATGGGACACGCATATTTATAACTTCGAAATGCTAGCCGATCGCCATTGTCCGATACTGGATCGAGCCCTTTCCGCTCTTCTCGACGATTTGCGCAACCGCGGACTTCTGGAAACGACACTGGTAGTTGCCATGGGTGAATTCGGGCGAACCCCAAAAATCAATGGACAAGCCGCACGCGACCATTGGCCCAATGTGTATTCTTCCCTATGGGCCGGTGGAGGGGTTCAACCAGGAAGAGTTATTGGCGCTAGCGATCGACTTGGTCAGGAACCGATCTCAGATCCTGTAACACCAGCCATTGTTGGAACAACCATGCTGGAACTCGCAGGGATTCATGCAGCTCGACGCGCTGAACTAAACATCCTTCGCGAAGGGCACGTCCTGGAAGCTCTCTTTTAAATCCAGACGAATCGATTCACCGAAGGATCCAAGCCCCCTTTCCTATCTTTGATGACCCCATATGAACCCCGGACCCATCAGCCGAGATATCTCCCGTAAAATAGACGATGTTGCCATCAACGATTTCGGAATCCCGGGAATCGTTCTGATGGAAAATGCCGGCCGACAGGCGGCTGAACTTTTGATCCGACTCGGAATCCACGGGCCCGTCACCATTGCCTGCGGAAAAGGAAATAATGGAGGGGATGGATTCGTAATTGCCCGACACCTAAATTCTCTCGGATTCCCTGTCGAGGCACTGGTGTTCTCTCAACCGGACTCCATTCATGGTGACGCCAAAACCAATTATCAGATACTTACAAAAATGGACCTTACCCCGCTTTTCTTTCCATCGCCTCTCGATTTTGAAAGGATCACAGACCTCTTTCAGAGATCGACATGGATTATCGATGCTCTTTTGGGAACAGGTCTGACAGGAGAAACCAGAAGTCCCTACCGAGAACTCATTGATCTCATCAATTCCACCTCCTGCCCTGTATTGTCCATCGACCTTCCTTCAGGTCTCGACTGTGACCAGGGTATTGCACTTGGAACCGCTGTACATGCCACCCATACCGCAACCCTTGTTGCGCCAAAGAAAGGGTTTTCCCATCCTGGTGCTTCCATCTTTACCGGTCATATCCACACACTGGATATAGGTATCCCACGCAAACTCATTGCTTCTCTGGTTCATTAAATCGGCATTCCTTATCGCTGGAAAATGAGAATCTTATCCTCTTCCAGTGCCAAATCCTTCAACCGGTAACGGGACAGATGAACGCGAACTGGGGAAGTTCCCTTTCAACTTCCTCTGGAAAGAACCCATCAGGATAATTTGCTCTTTTTTCGATCGTAACTTGTTGCGGAACAGGGCAAACAACTTTCCCGTTACATGCAACGCTTAAAGTATGGGTACTGTTACAGGAAAGAAGACGAGCAACCCGTTTTAAAAACCGTTTTTCTATCCCGTTCGGTCCGTCATTTCTGTTAAAACGAATAAATGTACCTTCGTCTACTTTTCCGATTCAAGTTACCTGACCCCCGTCGGATCATTCAGTCAGCTTGATCCGTATTTCGACGACGCAAACAACAAGATGGCTGACTTGGAGCTCCCGCTGATTAAACCAAAGCGTACCTCCTGGAAGAAAAGCATAAAATCACATGAACCACCAGAACTCTAAATACTGGATCGGATTCGATCTTGGTGGCACCAAAATGCTGGCAGTTTTGTTCAATTCTGCACTCCAGCCCCTGAATCGGCAGCGCAGGAAAACGAAAAGCCATCTGGGAGTCCAGGCCGGAGTGGATCGTATTACCGACTCGATTGAACAAGTGCTGGAAGAAGCAGGGATCACCAAACACCAACTAGCAGGAATTGGCATGGGATGCCCAGGACTACTCGATCTTAATAAAGGGATCCTTCTTGAAGCTTCCAACCTGGGTTGGAAAAATGCCCCACTGAAAGACACTTTGCAATCGCATTTCAATTGTCCGACAATTATTGCCAATGATGTCGATGCCGGTGTTTTTGGAGAGTATTGTCAGGGAGCTGCACAAAACGCCCGATGTGTCCTAGGTATTTTCCCAGGAACCGGAATAGGAGGAGGCTGTGTGTACGACGGAAAGATACTGCACGGTTCCAATCGATCCTGTTTTGAAATTGGTCACATACGGGTCCAGGAAAATGGACTGAAATGTTCATGCGGCCAATACGGATGCCTGGAAACAGTCGCTAGTCGTCTGGCAATCGCCGCGGAGGCAGCGCAACTCGCCCACCGTGGACAGGCCCCCTCTCTCATGGAACTGGCAGGTACCGATCTTTCGAAAATAAAAAGTGGCATGCTGGCACGTTCCATTAAGAACGGAGACACGGCTGTTCGAGAGCTGGTCTGCCATGCAGCACGACATATCGGTGTTGCCATAGGAAGCATGATACATCTGCTGAACCCGGAAGTAATTGTACTGGGGGGCGGACTGGTCGAAGCTATGCCTGAACTCATTCTTCCTGAAGCGCGCAACGCGGCCAATCACTTCATCCTTCCTTCGTTCCGCAATACCTTCAAAATCGTATCCGCGCAACTCGGTGATGACGCAACGGCTTCAGGAGCTGCTGCCTGGGCACAAAAGGCTCTTGAAAAACACGCTTCGTCCATAAGTCCACAAAATTTCTCGGCCACCAACACAACAAGTCAAACATGATGGATGACAACACAACCCCTGTAGCCGTAATCGACATCGGAACCAGCTCGATTCGAATGGCGATCGCAGAAATCAACTATAAAGGCCAGGTCCGAACCCTGGAGACTCTTGCCCAGGCTGTTAATCTGGGAAAAGATACCTTTACTAATGGGAGAATTAATAAATCGACCATCGAAGACTGTGTACGAGTCCTGCAGCGCTACGGTCAAATACTGAAACAGTATCAGGTTGATCTCGAAAATCGGGTACGAGCAATTGCCACCAGTGCTGTACGAGAAGCAGAAAACAGATTGGCTTTCCTGGACCGCATTTACA
>CAXEIY010000146.1:0-10878 GCA_963996245.1 uncultured Planctomycetia bacterium
GACGACCCCCATCTTGAAATTGCCGTGATCGCCGACTATGTGCCGCACATTGATGTGATTGATTTCGCTGTTTCCGGTGCCCGTGTGCTTTGGCAGAAAGAATTCCGTCCGGGGGTCAACAGTGGTCCCTGGCCCCAGGGGTACCGGGATCTTATGATTCGCGCACGTCCTAATTCACTGGTTGATCTGGATAATGATGGTAAGGCGGAAATGACACTCAATCTCTTCAATGCGGGAGAAAATGGAGATGGTAAATGGCACCTGATGGTGTATCGAATGGCGACAGGTGAAGTTCTCGTCGACTGTCCGGATACCTTTGTGTGGGGCATCCGTGACCTCAATGATGACCGGCACTACGAACTGCTCTGTCTCGAGACCAGCAGTTCCTATCCCCGGACTCCCGCTCGAGCCACGGTTTTTGCATACAACCAACAGCGATTGCAACCGTTGTGGAACAGAGACCAGGTCAGCTACGTGCTGGAAACGCGGAAAACGTTACCCACATCGCTTTCCTCAGGGGCAAAAGAGGGGATGGTAAGTGTTTTTCTGGGAGATATTGATGATGATAGCGTGTCTGAATTTGTCGTGCAGCAGGATACGGATTCAGATCGTCTGATGGACCGATTCGAAGCGTTCTCGATGGGGGCAGATGGTAAGATACATTCTAAATGGCTGTTCCAATCGACACCCGGGACACTTCTGCAGGCGCAACGTTTCAACGGAAGCGGACTTCGCTTTCTGGAACCGGAAACCGGTGATCTTCTGCGTGTGGATCAGCATGGCACCCTGGTTCGGCGGGATCGGTCGACTCGTACCGCTGGCTACACGACGACCCCGGTAGCGGCAGACGTCGATGGGGATGGTCACTGTGAGATTGCTGTTGTCAACAGTCGCGATGAAGTGGAGCTGCTTCGGGTGGGTTCATCGGGTGGCAAGAGTGGGCCAGCTGTCGTATGGAAGAGAAAGGGCCACGGAATGGTCTGGCAGCAGGGATACACTTTGCCGGGACTGACACTGGCCATGGGTGACCTGGGCAGTGATGGGCAGGTAGAGACCCTTTTTTGCGGAGAAAACGAAAGAGGCAACGCGACGCTTGCAGCTGTCAGGGCGGATGGTTCGGTCTTCTGGGAGCATGAGTTTCACGGAATTGGAACCGATGGCGTATACTCGGGCCTGTCCCGGTGGTTTGTGGGCGATTTTGTTGGCGACTCCAGCCCGGATGTCGGTGTGGTCCACAACCGTGTTCGCGGCGCGAATGAAATGACGGTGCTTGAAGGAAACACCGGGAGAGCGATCTGGACGACGAAACCTTTTATGGCTCCGGGTTCAACCCAGAGCGTGGCGATTGGTGGCCCTCCGGTATCGGCTGTTTATGACTTTAACCAGGACGGCAAAGACGACATTTCTTATATGCCGGTCTGGTTTACGCTGGCGCTTTCAGGACGCAGCGGTCAATGGCTCAATGGTCGATATGTGACCGATATCTATCCACGTACACTGAATTATCCCTATCTTTTTCTTACCGATGTAACCGGTGACGGCAGTATGGAAATACTGCTGCACGGGCCTTACATGCACACGATGGCTCAGACCTATAAATCGATGCAGATGCTCTGGTTCCGGGAATTTGAAGGCAATACGTCAAACTTTTTTCCACCGGCCGTGTCGGATGTGGATCATGACGGCATCAAGGAACTGGGTATGCCCGGGGAGGATGGTATTTTCCGGTGTATCCGGGCCAGCGACGGGGCTGTCATCTGGCAGGAAGATCTGGGTCTGCCCGGTTATTCCAACGTGGGTGCGGCCGATGTAGACGGGAATGGTGTGGAGGATTTCTTTTATTACAGTCGATCTGGTTCGCTGGTGGTCGTGCGAGGGGCTCTTAAACCGGGAGAAAAACGGCTGTTATGGCAGTTACCGATCGGTCCGCTGGTTGGCGGCCGTCAGCACCCGATTTTTGTGGACACCGACGCCGATGGATCCGGAGAGTTTCTCCTGGTAAGCGGTTCAGGACACCTGGTGTGTGTTGATCAGGAAGTCGAAGAGACCAGATAGTGATAGGGATTGGCTTCTCCAGAGGCAGATCATCGATTGGGAGGAAACTTCTGGGAGTCCTGCGTTGTGGACGATTGGGTACGGTACAATCCCCCACAATTATTCATGGGGATGATAGGTATGAGAATGCTAGAAGGTTGGATGGGCGCGTTGGAGGCGGATAAATGGCATCCCTGGGTGGAATGGGAGAGTGAAAACGACAATAATATGGTATTGGACAGCAGGTTTGTCCTATAATCTCACTATCTTAACCGGTACGTGAATCACGGAAACCAGCAAGGAAAGATATGAACTTCTCAAGGAACTGTGAAGGTGTTGTTCGACGTGACTGTCTTCGACTGGGTTTGGGTACTCTGTTCGGAGGGGGTCTGGTAGACGGGCTTCGACTGCGAGGCATGGCTGCCCGTAAAGGTGGCAGTACCGCACCGGCTAAATCCTGTATTTTGATATGGATGGATGGCGGGCCAACGCATTTTGAAACCTTTGATCCGAAGCCTGATGCGCCAGCAGAGATTCGTGGCGAATTCGATCCGATTGCAACAGCGGTTCCCGGTGTCCATTTTTCGCAGTACATGACCCAACTGGCCTCACACCTTGACAAGTTTTCAATGGTGCGTTCGATCCGGCATAATCAGGGAAATCATGGTGCGGGTAATCACTATATGATGACTGGTGCGCCCCCGAGAATACCGGTCAGTTGTGGTGCCTTTGTGAGTTTCCATCCCAGTCTCGGCAGCGTCGTGTCCAAAGAACTGGCTCAGCCAGGTGCCCTTCCGGGATACTTCTCGATGCCTCGGATGACACGTTCCGGTGGCCCCAATTTCCTCGGCGCTAAACATGCGCCCTTTGTCGTAGTGGACGATCCCAATAAGGACGCCTTCCGTGTGCGTGATGTGGCGGTACCAGGTGGATTACTTGGTGACCGTTTCAGTCGACGACGGAACATCCGCTCGCAGATTGATCGCATCAAGCGTTTTAACGAAGAGGTGGCGGCCGATCCGGTGGTAGCGCTGGATACGTATTACCGTCAGGGTTACGATCTGGTCACTTCGAAGGAAGCTCAGAATGCTTTCAATATGGATGCCGAAGATGAGAAGGTACGTGATGCCTATGGGCGTGATTCGTTTGGACAGCGGTGCCTGCTGGCAAGACGACTGGTGGAAGCTGGAGTACCGTTTATTACCGTCTACGACGGTGGATGGGACAGTCATTCCAATTTGTTTACGGGAATGCCTAAACGCCTGCCCAAATGGGATAACAGTGTCTCCGCACTGATAACCGATCTGGATCAGCGTGGACTGCTTGACGAAACACTGGTCCTGGCTCTGGGAGAATTTGGACGAACTCCCAAGATTTCTACGCTGCCTGGCAGCAAAACGGCTGGAAGAGACCACTGGTCCAATGCCATGTCTGTTCTCATGGCGGGTGGACGTATCCCAGGCGGAACCGTAATTGGAGCGACCGATCGCAAAGGTTATACCGCTGTGGAAAATGTGCTGTCGCCTGAAAACTTTGTTTCAACTGTGTACTGGAATCTGGGCATCGATCCGGCCAAAATCCTGCACACGCCTCAGGGACGTCCCACCCATCTGGTCAGTGATCCCTCTCCTATCGAAGAATTGATTTAAGCCTCCACTCCGTGCTACCGGCGGCACGTCTGTAAAGGAAACCGCGATAGCGCAGATTCATACGTCGTGTTGCCGAGATACCGGGGTGCTCCGGGGGTTTGCGCACATCGGTTGATGTGTGTTGGTTCATAAGCCATTCTCTGCGATGACCGTAATCTCATTGGGAAGCGGGCAGAACTTCGGCTCCGTCACTTGTGGCAGGCAGATACTTCGATACACTAGTGACAAAACGGGAGAAACGGTGGGGATTCGCCATCTACATAGGGCTACGCGTTGCCTTTAGGATCCTGCCGGACACTCAGGGATACCGAGCATCCTGGAATGGAAACATGACGATGTCACAGATTGATCTGGAACGTAAAACGATTCTTGAAGCGAAACAGAAGGGAACGATTACCACAGCGCTGGCTTATGCCCGCCTGTCAGGACCGGGGTGGCTACAAGGGGCGATCACATTGGGCGGGGGGTCCCTTGCCGGAAGCCTCTACCTGGGTGTCATTGGTGGCTATGAGATGATGTGGCTGCAGCCGTTGATGATGATACTTGGAATTGTGATGCTCAGTGCGATCGGTTACGTGGCGCTGTCTATTGAGGAACGACCATTTGATGCCATTAACCGTCACATCAATCCCGTTTTAGGATGGGGATGGGCTATTGCTACGCTGATGGCAAACCTGGTCTGGGCGATGCCTCAGTTTTCCCTCGGCACTGCAGCTATCCAGCAGAACCTGTTACCTGGATTGTTCGGTGGAGAGGGTGGAAAATATGTAGCGGTGGGCCTTCTGTTCGGGGTGTCCGCACTGGTTATCTGGTTCTATGAGAGTGGCGGATGGGGACTGAAGCTTTTTGAGATACTTCTGAAATCGATGGTGGCGGTTGTCGTAATAAGTTTTTTTGGTGTTGTGGTTGCCATGACACTTCGAGGTGAAGGCCTACCTTGGGGTGAAATCCTGATGGGCTTTATCCCGGACTTGTCATTGCTCTGGCATCCGGCTGGTGCTTTTGAACGCGCTCTGGCTGATTCAACCCATGCCGATTACTGGCGAGAACAGATTCTTTCAACACAACGAGACCGCATGGTCACGGCGGCTGCAACTGCCGTTGGTATCAATATGACGTTTCTACTTCCCTACTCGATGCTCAGACGCGGATGGGACAGAGATTTTCGTGGACTGGCTATTTTTGATTTATCGATTGGTCTGTTCCTGCCTTTCCTGCTCGCAACCAGTTGTGTGGTTATTGCTTCGGCCAGCCAGTTTCATGGGCAGTATGATCCCGGTCTTGTCGGTGAAGGTCCCGCGACTCCGGGAATTACGGCCAAGCTTCAAGGTGGGTACAACAATAATCTTAGCGGACTGGAAAAATGGTTGAACCGTCCAGACGCAGATTCCGATGCGGTCGGGGAGATTGATTTATCCGATAAAAAGATGGCAGCCATGCTGGTTCCACGAGATGCATTTCTGCTTGCGAATACGCTTGAAAATCTGACCGGATCGACCGTGGCTCATGTGGTATTCGGGATTGGTGTAGTGGGTATGGCTTTTTCAACCATCATCATTCTCATGCTGATTAACGGGTTCACGGTTTGTGAAATGATGGGACTGCCGGCTACTGGGGTTGCGCATCGCATGTGGAGCCTGCTTCCGGGAGTTACGGGTGCCCTGGGTTTCCTGTTCCTGTGGGGCAGAGAAAACGCCCGTTTCTGGTTAGCGGTACCCACCAGTGTATTCGGGATGGTGCTGTTACCTATCGCGTATCTCACCTTTTTCCTCATGATGAACAATCGCAAGCTTCTCGGTGAACACCTTCCCCAGGGGGGACGGCGTAATCTGATCAACGCACTGATGCTGGTTGCACTGGTGGCTGCCACCATAGGAGCCGGTTGGTCGATATGGAGCAAAACAGCCTGGAAAGGTGTAGCCGGGGTGATCGCTTTTCTGCTGCTGGCTGCCGTTGTTCATGTCACGAGAAACGGAGCATCCAATGGTCATGATGCGGCCCCCGAACCAGTTGAGTAGTCAGTGGTTGTTGGATTCCTGCAAACGACAGCGGTCCTTTCAGGCCCTTCTTTACGGCCTGTTGTTTGTTTTGTGTCCGTCGATGCTGCGCGCCTCGGAGTTACCCAATGTTGTTTTTTTTCTGGTTGACGACCTGGGCTGGATGGACCTGGGGTGTTTCGGTAGTTCGTTTTACGACACCCCTCACCTGGATTCACTGGCAGATTCCGCGATGCGTTTTACCAGTGCCTATGCAGCCTGTCCGGTCTGCAGTCCGACTCGCGCTAGCATCCTTACCGGTAAATATCCAACTCGATGTGGAATCACAGACTGGATTCACCCACGTGGCGGAAATCAACCGGATCAATGGCGACGCAATACCCGTCTGCTCCCTGCGTCTTATCGCGACCGCCTGCTGCATGAGGAAGTGACCATAGCCGAACGATTGAAAGAAAAAGGATACGCTACCTTTTTTGCAGGTAAGTGGCACCTGGGTCCCGAAGGGCACTGGCCGGAGAATCAGGGCTTTGATGTTAATCGTGGGGGTATTACACGAGGCGGACCCTACGGTGGAAAAAGATACTTTTCTCCCTACGGTAACCCGCGTCTCTCAGATGGTCCTCCTGGTGAACATCTGCCTGCACGACTCGCCGATGAAACCGTTCGTTTTATAGAGGACCATCGTGAGAGGCCTTTCTTTGCCTACCTGTCGTTCTATTCGGTGCATACTCCACTTATGGCCAGAAAGGATCTGCAGAAAAAGTACCAGGCACGGAGAAAACAGCTGGATGAGGAGGCTGTTGCCAGCGAGTTTTCCCACCAGGAGTATCTCAGAAAAGTTCGCACTCTACAGGCCCATGCGGTGTACGGTGCAATGGTCGAAGCGATGGACGCAGCGGTGGGTACTGTGCTGTCTGGACTGAACCGGTTGGGTCTGAATGAGAATACCGTGGTCTTTTTCATGTCTGACAATGGTGGTCTTTCAACATCCGAAGGGCATCCAACCAGTAATATCCCTTTACGGGGCGGAAAAGGTTGGATGTACGAGGGAGGAATCCGTGAGCCGATGATAGTTCGCTGGCCGGGAGTTACCAGGCCAGGCAGTGTGTGTGATAGTCCCGTGATCAGTACCGACTTCTACCCTACTATCCTGGAGATGGCTGGTGTCGAATCAAGAAGAGATCAGGAACAGGATGGGGTCAGTCTGGTTCCGCTTCTGAGAGGTAGTGAACAGCCTCAACGCAGCCTTTACTGGCACTACCCCCATTATGGAAACCAGGGAGGGGCCCCTGCAGGTGCCATACGAGATGGTGAATGGAAACTGATAGAATGGTACGAAGAGTCGAGGGTGGAGCTGTTTCACCTTCGAAAGGATATTTCGGAAAAGAAGAATGTGGCGGATTCTTATCCCAGTCGTACCCGCGAGATGCAGGCATCGCTACACAACTGGCTGGTTCGTACGGGTGCTGTCATGCCATCTATAAACGTACAGTTTGATGCATCGAAACCCGAAGGACGATAGGAGGACCGGCCGGCAACCAGAAGTGGTTTCCGGTTACCCTCGGGACCGCGGGTTATATCAGGTGTCAAGAGAGGATAGGGAGGTGAGGGGATGGATCGTGAACGATTGAAAAAGTACGTGTGCACCAAGGTCGATTCGGTACGTGATGATATCGTGACAATCGGTGAATCAATCATGGATACACCGGAACTCGGTTATAAAGAATTCCGCACTGCGGATACGGTTAAACAGACCCTGGAAGAGATGGGCCTGACCTATGAGGACGGACTTGGAATTACAGGTGTGAAGGCCGTACTTCGAGGAGGCAGACCTGGACCAACCATTGCTCTCATGGGAGAACTGGATGCGCTCCTGTTACCTCACCATCCGAGAGCCGATCAGAAGACCGGGGCCGCACATGCCTGCGGGCATAACGCTCAGATCGCCGGTCTTCTGGGAGCAGCCATGGCTTTGACGAATAAAGATGTGGCATCTCAGCTGACTGGGAATATCGTGTTTTTTGCTGTTCCGGCGGAAGAATATGTGGAAATTGATTACCGTATCGGGCTGGTGGACAGTGGCAAAACGTCCTTTCTTACTGGAAAACAGGAACTGGTGAAATTGGGCCATTTTGATGACATCGATATGGCGATCATGATTCATTCAACCAGTCCCGAAGTGGCAGACGGCAGCATGGGACTGGCTCCCTCATCCAATGGATTTCTTGCTAAGAATGTCTGCTTTACTGGCAAGGCTTCGCATGCGGGGAGCTCGCCGCATAAAGGTATTAATGCGCTCAATGCAGCGCAGCTGGCCTTGAGTGCGATTAATGCACAACGTGAAACATTTCGCGATGAGGATTGTGTACGCGTGCATCCGATCATCACCAAAGGGGGTGATCTTGTGAATATTGTCCCTGCGGAAGTCATTATGGAAACTTATGTACGTGGTAAAACGGGAGCCGCTATTCTTGATGCAGCCCATAAAGTCGATCGGGCGTTGCGTGGTGCGGCCATGGCTATGGGTTGTCAGGTAACGATCAACACCGTTCCAGGTAATCTGCCATTACGTAATGACCCTCGGCTGGCCGATATCTTTCGAAACACAGCGGGAAGTTTATTCGGGGCCCATGCTTATCGTGACTATGAACACGGAGGAGGTTCGACAGATGCCGGTGATTTGAGCCAGTTTATGCCCGTACTGCATCCCATGATGACCGGGGCGACGGGTAGGCACCATCAGACGGACTGGTCGATTGCTGATCACGACGCGGGTTACGTAGCTCCAGCCAAAACATTGGCCATGATGGCGGTTGATCTACTTTGTGACGAAGCAGTACAGGCCCGTTCGGTACTTGAAAGTCACTGTCCGGTCATGAGTAAGGATGAGTATCTCGCGCAGCAGCAATCGGTGTTTGCAACCGAACAATTTGATGGTGCTCTGTAGCGCCGGACAGGCAGGGTGCTTGAAAAGATCAGGCAGGGGGACGCCGTTGGGTCCACTGTCGATTCGATAACAAGGCCGTCAGAAGATGGTAACTATCTTACGGAAGCGAATCGATGGCTTTGATCGGAAATCGTGTGGATGGCTGGTGCTGTTGTTTCATGATGGCTGCCAGAGCTGCGACCACTTCTGGATTCTGTCGGGCAACGTTGGTGGTTTCGGAAATGTCGGCCTCAAGATCATAAAGTTCAATAGTCAGTGGATCGGAATTGTTGGTTCGCCGCATGTTTTTGCGCAACCCTTTCCACTTGCCCATCCACACAGCCTGCTGGCCACCGTAGCCGGAAAACTCTCGGTAGAGAAAGGGGCGTGCCATTTGGTTGTTTCCCGACAAGGCAGGCGCAAAACTGATCCCGTCAGTATGGCGGTTGGCCGGAATTTCGGATCCAATCAGATTCAGAAGCGTCGGTAACCAGTCCTCGAATCCCGTTGTCAGGTTACTGATACTGCCAGGCGCGACATGATCTGGCCATCGTACGATCAGGGGAACACGGATTCCACCCTCATAAAGCGAACCCTTCAGACCTCGTAGAGGGGCGACACTTTCAAAAAAATCGTAGTCGACTTCCTGTTTGAGGTGAGTGGTACCGTTGTCTGAAGTGAAAATCACAATGGTATTCTTTTCGAGGTCCAGTTCCTTCAATAGTTCAAGTAGTCGGCCCACATAGGTATCCATCAGAGAAATCATGGCCGCATAGGCGGCGCGTGGCGTAAAATGAGGGGTGTAGCCGTAGCCGTTGGAACGGGTAAAAGGTGGATCTTCCCAATTCTGACTCAAGTAGGGTTTCAGGTGACGATCGGGTACATGCAGTGCGACATGTGGCAGCACGGTTGCGTAGTACAGAAAAAATGGGCGTTTCTGATGCTTGCGAATGAAGTTAATGGCCTGCTGGTGGATCCTGTCGGGGGCATAGTCGGTACCCTTGAAACGGTCATAGCTTCTTGGGTCGAGCGGGTCCGCATTGTCGGGTAATGAAGCGTGTCCCGGAACAGGTGGATCATTATCTAGATCGATGCGCCGTTGATTGCTTCGAAGGTACGAAGGGTAATAACTGTGCGCATGACGCTGGCAGTTGTAACCAAAGAATCGGTCAAAACCCTGACGGATGGGATCTCCTTCGGATCCTGGATAACCTAGTCCCCATTTGCCAAATGCGCCGGTAGCAAACCCGAGTGCTTGAAGGGATTCGCCGATTGTCCATTCATCATCGGAAATCGGTTTCTGGCCTTCGGGCTGTACTTCGCTATTATTTCGAATCGAGGCGTGGCCGGGGTGCATTCCTGTCATAAGAACACAGCGAGACGGGGCGCATACAGGGCTGCCAGAATAGTGTTTTGTGAAACGAATGCCCTGAGTGGCCAGCCGGTCGAGATGCGGTGTACGGATACGTTTTTGTCCGTAAGCTCCCAATTCTGAGAATCCAAGGTCATCTGCCATGATAAAAACAATGTTTGGGGGCGGTTGGTCGTTGGCATAACTTCCCTGTGTGAGCAACAGGTGGACAGAGAGAATTCCGGCAATGTGCAAACATGAGGGAATATTGCTGTGATACCGAAACACGTGATACTCCTTGTGGACTAAACCCGGCTATAGCACATGGACACAACAGTGGTGAGTACTTAAACGCGACCAGTGTAACACGAATATGGTGAGAATGCCGGTTTAACCGGGAGTTCCTACACCGTGATGGCAAGTAGCCAGGTGGTATCCAAAGTATGAGATCCATCATGTGATACGGTGGAGTCGGCTGTGGTTGTGAACAGATCGAAAATCCGAGATGGGTGGTGAGGAATCGTCTATCCAATCAGAGGCTGGAAAGGTGTGTATGTGTAGGTAACTCATAAGTGTGTTTCAATGTGGTATATGATGTTTTTTCAGGTGTTTACAGAACGAGTCAGATGCATGAGCTATAGTAGTAATGAGTGACATTTCTTTTTAAGAATAGTACTACCACTTTTAATGATTTGAAAAAGATTGCAGTCCTTCATGCTGACCGGGATGGATCCAGTTGGCCTGAGAACAGCGAGGGACTAGTGGGAGGTGTGTCATGAACCGGAAAGACAAGAAACGGCTGGATGTGGTTCGTAAAAAACTTCAAACTCTCAGACAACAGCTCGCCGGCATCAAACAACAGAACGACGAGCCTGGAGAAATGGATCGGATTCAGAAAGAGATTGATCAGTTTGAAGAAGA
>CAXEIY010000147.1:0-4229 GCA_963996245.1 uncultured Planctomycetia bacterium
GATTGGACCATTGACCATGTAACACCCGACGTCCGGGAGAACGGTCCGCCCACAGCAACTTTCCAGACTCTTGATCCAATGCCACAAAACTTGGGGCACGCGCATTGGGAAGACGCCTGTGTCCCTCATCCACGCCGTTACCGGTTACAATAAACACACGACCTTCAACAACCAAAGGAGCACATACCGCTACATTATGCGGAAAAACACCCAGCTCTCGCATCAAGTCATACTTCCAGATGATATCTGCATCAGTCTCACCAGAAGCCGGTTCATCCACTACCGGACCATCGTTTTCGCCGTCGCGAAAACCTTCCATATCCACGCAGATCACTTCACACCGGTTCGAGACATAGTAAGCTCGGTTTCCCTCGATATAGGGGCTGGAACAAAGCCCGAGCTCTGGCCAGTCATTGACGCGTCCTGCCGGCAGTCGTGTGTGCGTTGCCTGCCACAGGAATTCACCATTATCTTCACGGAAACACATCAGCACACCACGATCTCCTTTGTGTGTGGTGTCGCGCGGTGACTGGTTGTTGGTTCCAACTAGCAATTTGCCGCCGCCAACCACCGGTCCACCGAATGACTGCGAACCCAGGTCCACCGTCCATTTAATGTTCTTGTTGCTCTCTGCATCCCATTCTACAGGCATGTTACTTTCCGTTTCGCTGACCATGTTTCGTCCCGGTGTACCCCCGAACATGGGCCAGTGCCCTGCATTACGTGACATCGCTGCAGAAACAAGCAATGCCGCTGCCAGTGACAATGTAACAACGAACAACAGAGGTTTTTCAAGTCGTGCAAACTTCATCGTGCCTAGAGCTCCAAAAGGATGTTATCTGGAATCTTTCTAAGGTTGGTTCGAAACAATACGTACATTGTCAAAAAACACTTCCGTACCTGGGCTGCCTTCCAGGATTGCCGTTGAATAAGCGTACAACGCGGGACTCCCATTTTCGTTAGGGTGGGGATCGCTAGCTTCGATCGTCCATTCTGAAGGTTCCTCTTCCTCCCGTAACCAAACCTTACCACGTATGAGCGCCTGCCCAGATTCTATGTCGACACGCAGCTTTATGCGATACCAGACATCGGGGTCAACCACATAATCCACAGTTTCCTCGAGCCGTGGTACAGCGTCCCAAGTGGTAATCGCCACCTGTCCGTTATTACCCAGCATTCGCATGGTATAACGACTGTTCACTAAGCCCATATCCGGTAACTGGAAACTTGCTTCGGTGCCCATACAATCAGCCTCAATGGTATAATTTGCCCATTCAGGAGGACCAAAGAAGGCAACCGCGCGTGCGACGGGTACCGCCGGATTCACGTTGGTTTTACGTAAAACCTTATTCCCGTCTAAATCATGAACCACGTACTTGGCACGACTACTCAGCCAATGCGACGGCAGAGAGCCGGCTTCATAACGATCAAAATTCTCATCAAAAGGTAACTGGGGTAATATCCGTATACGAGCAGAGGTCGTAAGCTCACCTACACTGGCCGTCACTTCTCCAGCACTGCCCTGGTTATCGGTAGCGGCCTGAAAGGCACCTTGTTCGTTCACTTGTCCCTTTACTCCGGTTGCGACGAATGCCGCCGTTTGCACACCTAAAAAGCGACCCGCGCTATCATACCCGTGCACACGGAACTGACTGGATTCTCCTGGCTGCAAAAGCGTCTCCGCGGGTACGACCTGAACATGGTCCAACGGCCCTTTTTCATCCACACTTTCCGAAACAGTTGCCGGTTGCTCGGTTCGTTTACCACTCCAGTCTTTCAATCCAATTGCATAGATGGTATCCGAGGTCGTGAAATAAACTCGACCATTCGCAACTGCCGGAGCCCCCCATATTTCGACCGTACCTGCCCCGCTGTTAAACAGCTCGGAATCAAGCGTCACACATTCCGTTGCACCAGGTCGTAATATGTGAAAACTTTGATATTCCGTCACATAAATCTTGTCGTCGGCCAAAACCGGCGTTGACCCTCTCCCAACCGTTCCCAGTTTGTGGGTCCATAGCAAGGTGCCAGCAGTCGAATCGAGGCAATAAAGGTTCGCCGCATTGTCTGCCAGGTAAACCTTTCCTTCCTGTAACGCAGGAGAACAGTACCCTGCTTCTATTCCGTCATAACGCCATAGTTCATGGGTCTCGGTAATATCCCCTTTACCGGTTGCGTCGATACAAACCAGTCGCCCCATAATACTGGTGTCCAGATTTTCTTCCCCATGACATGCAAAGACATGGTCACCGGAAACCACCACCGACGAGTTGATTCCCCTTTTACTGAATCGAAACTTCCAGACCATTTCTCCTGTGCGCGCTTTCATCGCATAAACATTTCCATCCGCATTACCGGCAATCATAAGTCGCTGTCCGCCGATGATCGCAAACACGGGTGTACTGTAGGTTGTGTCCAATGGTCTGCCGCCTGGAGCTGCCCACCAGAGTACTTCACCGGTTGTTTTATCAAGAGCCAGATAACGATGAAGTGGACGTCCTTGTTTCCCCCAGGAGGAACTCAAAAAACTGATAATCAGACGATCTTCATCGATGACAGGAGTGTGAATGCGTCCGCCATAGCCTGTCACAGAGCCAAATTTTTCCTTCATCGAATGGCTCCACACGATACGCCCTTCAGGGTCAAAACAAATCAGTAAATCCTGAACACCGTGTGCATACACGTAACCCGTTTCCGGGTCACCTGCCAGATTTGCCCAACCAACACGATTGGCCACAATCGTGCTATGAAAAACATTAAACCGATGTTCCCACAACTTTTGACCGTTCTCAGCATCGAAACAGACAACGCGTTCCTGGGTGCTAATGTTATCGTCGCCAACCACTCCGATAATACATACACGCCCATCGACAACGACTGGACAGGAACGCCCACCAAAAGGCTGAGACCAGACTAGATTGTCGCCATCCTGCGACCAACTCTCCGGCAACCCCTGATCGAGAGAAACACCGGTCTGCAATGGACCACGCCAGTGCCCCCATTCCAGATCCCGTGTGCCGCCATCTGCGACTATATTTTCCGAACTTTCTGCTTCTGATTCGGCCTGCTCAACAGCAGATGTCAGCTCTTCTTGATCCGCCACTCCTGTTGCATCGGTTTCCTCACCCGGTGATGTCACCGTATCTTGATCCGTTTCAGAATCCGAATCCGTAACAACGGTAGTTTCACTGTCTGGTTCTTCCTTAACATCTTCATCCTCTTCTACAGCTTCCATTGGCGGGTCGGGTAAGTCGCTTGGCGGGTCAGGCAACTCCGTGTCCTCGACCGATCCCTGTTCCGCTATTGATTCGGTGCTCTCATCGGGATTCGTCACTGGACCACTGGATGGACCACCCGAACCGCAGCCCGGAACACCTGCAAGCACTGTCAACGCCATTAACAAAGCGCCCATGACCCAAATGAAGGAAGGGCTTACCAGCCGTATTTTTGTACGTATCGATGAAAACATGGGAATTTCTGTCCTGTCTACTTTGACCGATGATTACGTATCACTACCTGTCTCTACTTCACCTGTCTCTACTTCTTTTCATTATGTTTAATTTTGACGAATCCATCTGTCTGCCTTGAGTTCAAACCTAGGCAAACTTCCTCGCGGCACGACCTGTACTTCCGGACGAAATGACAACGCATCCTGTATCCTACGCCCGATCTTTTCTGCCCAAACACCGAGTTGGTCCGTTTCGGTGAAGTCGGAAAACGGTTCAACGAGGATTCTGATCTGTGGCAAAACGCCTTGTTTCACAACCTCCACACGGTACTCAGCTACACCGCCATCACGACGGATGACCTCTTCGACGGCACTAGGATACACGTTATTGCCACGAATCAAAAGCATATCATCGACCCGACCAAGAATTCCGCCTTCCATCCACAACCAATCACGGCCGCAGTCACAGGAAAAACGTCTGGTCATAACGAGGTCTCCTGTACGATAACGAATCAGTGGACTCCCCCATCGGCCCAGGTTAGTCACAACCAGTTCACCCATTTCACCCGATTGAACGCCTTGACCGGTATCAGGGTTAATCACCTCCACTACAAACTCCGATTCCAGTAAATGAACCCCTCCCGGGGCAGCCGTGCATTCCACTCCACTGGCACCAATTTCTGTCATTCCCGTATGATCAAAAACGCGTGCCCCCCATTCCGACTCCAATTGTTTACGGGTACTTGGAACATTTCCTCCCGGCTCACCGGCAACGATTAAA